>JBIKOG010000320.1:0-7303 GCA_044358225.1 Bryobacteraceae bacterium
GTTTGGGTTTGGGCAGGGGGCGGCGATTCGGGAATTGATGGCGGGGTGGGGGGCGGTTGAGATTTTTGCGGATTTGGCGGGGATTCCACGGGTGGCGGTGGGGCGGCGGGGCTAGTTTTTTTGGGGGGGCCGGCGTGCTGGGGGCGTTCCTGCGCTTGGCGCGGGGTCGGATTTATGGGGTAGGGCAATATCGGTAATTGCGGTGACTGTCCCTAATTTATGGTGTGTTTAGGTTGGGGGGAGTAGGGTTGGCGTAGTGAATACCCTGCGCCAGTTGGTTTTCTTGATTTTGCTTGGGCCGGTGGCGCAGGCGTTGACACTGCGGGAGGCGCTGGAGCAGGGGCTGGGGGCGCATGCGCTGCTGGAATCGGCCGAGGCGCGGGTGCGGGGGGCGGAGGGGTTGGCGGCGCAGTCGGCGTTGAAGCCGAATCCGCGGTTGTTTTTGCAGTCGGAGAATGCGCGGGCTTGGGGGCGGCCGGGGTTTCAGTATGGGCAGGATGCGGACTCGTTTTTATATGCCTCGCAGGTGATTGAGACGGGCGGGAAGCGGGCGGCGCGGGTGGCGGCGGCGCAGGCGGGCGTGCAGCGGACGGCGGCCGAACGGGACGCGCTGCGGTGGCAGTTGGCGGGGCGGATTGGGATGGCTTACTGGTCCGCGGCTGGCGCGGCGCGGTATCGGGATGCGTTTGCGGAGAGCCTGCGGAACTTTGACTTGACCGTGCAGTATCACCGGGACCGGGTGAAGGAAGGCGCGATGGCGGAGGTGGACCTGCTGCGCGTGCAACTGGAGTCCGAACGGCTGCGGGCGGCGTATCGGACCGCCGAACAGGACGCGGTGACGGCGCGGATCCGGCTGTTTCGGGAGATGGGGTTGGCCGATCAGCCAGGGGTGGGTTTTACGGAGCCGATGGATGTGTTGCCGGAGGTGGAGCGGCCGGGAGAGGGTGTTGGGCAGAGGCCCGACTTATTGCCGCTGCGGCAGGCGGTTCGGCAGGCGAATGCGAATGTGCGATTGCAACAATCGAACGCGCGGCCGGATCCTGAGGTGCTGGCGGGCTACAAACGAACCAGCGGGTACAACACGGTGATCACGGGCGTGCAGATCAATTTGCCGTTCCGGAACCGGAATGAAGGGAACATCGCCGCGGCGGCGGCGGATGTGACGGTGGCGACGGCGGCCGAGCGGGCGGCGGAGCGAGTGGCGCGGGCGGAGGCGGACGCCGCGTATACGAATTACGAGACCCGGCGGGGGTTGGTGACGGGGGCGTTGCCGGCATTGCGGGAAAGGGCGCGGGAGATTGCGCGCATTTCCAACGCCGCCTACCGGGAGGGCGGGGCGGACCTGCTGCGGCTGCTGGACGCCGAGCGGGGGCGCATCGACGCCGATTTGCTGTACTTCCGGGCTTTGACCGATTTTCACCTTGCTGTTGTTGAACTTCAATCCGCGTTAGGAATCCTGCGATGAAACTACTGACCGCGTTGCTCCTTGTGTTTCTGGTGGGGTGCGGGACTTCGGTTCCGCCGCCTACGGCTACGACCGCGGCGCTGCCGCCAAAGGGGAAAGACAATTTTGTGCAGTTCGATGCGGCGACGGTGACCGAGTCCGGCATCCAACTGGGGAAAGTGACGTCGCGGCCGCAGGCGGCGGCGATTCAGGCCAATGGCCATTTGGTGGTGAACGAAGACGCGACGTGGCTGGTGGGGGCGTTGACCAGCGGCAAGATGATGCAGGTGCTGGCGAAGACCGGGGACCTGGTGAAGACGGGCGATGTGCTGGCGTGGATGCACAGTGACGATGTACACAATACGCGGGCGGTGTACCGGCAGAACCTGGACGAGTTGCAGCGGCGGAAGGTGTTGAGCGAACATGCGCGGCGGGTGCGGGACCGGACGCAGCGGCTGTTTGATTTGAAGGCTGCGTCGCGGGAACAGCTGGAGGCGGCGGAGACGGAACTGCGGAATACTGAGCATGCGGTGGCGACGGCGGAGATTGAAATCGCCAAGGAAAAGACGCATTTGACGGAGTTCCTGGAGGTGCCGGTGGAGAGCGCGACGCAGGCGCTGATTCCGATACGGGCTCCGGCGACGGGCACGGTGACGGACCGGATGGCAACGTTGGGCACGGTTGTCACGGCGGGCAACCATGTATTCACGCTGAGTAACCTGTCGACGCTGTGGATGCTGGCGGCGGTGAACGAGGCCGATTTGGCGGGGGTTCGGGTGGGGCAACCGGTGACGGTGACCGTGAAATCGTACCCGGGGGAGACGTTCGCGGCGCGGGTGATCAAGCTTGGGGAAAAACTGGACGCGACGACGCGGACGCTGCAGGTGCGGGTGGCGGTGCCGAATCCGGGCGGGCGGCTGAAGCCGGAGATGTTTGCGAGCGCCGAGATTGCGGCGGCGGTTTCGCGGGAAGTTCCGGTGGTGCCGGAGCGCGCGGTGCAGGAGTTGGCCGGGGCGAAGGTGGTGTTTGTGGAAACCAGGGCCGGTCATTACGAACCGCGGAAGGTGACGGTGGGCGCGACGGCGGGCGGGTATCACGAGATCGTTTCGGGCGTGGCGGTGGGCGAGGCGATTGTGACGCACGGCGCGTTTTTGTTGAAGAGCGAGATTCTGCGGGATCCGACGGAATAGGACACAGTGCTTAAATTCTTGATCGACTTTTCGTTGGACAACCGGTGGCTAACGTTGATTGCGCTGTTGTTGATTGCGGGCGCGGGGATATTTACGGCGTTTCGGATTCCGCTGGAGGCGTTTCCGGACCTGACCAATAATCAGGTGGTTGTGATTACGGAGGCGCCGGCGCTGCCACCGACGGAGGTGGAGCAGTTGGTGACGTTCCCGATTGAATCGGCACTGATGGGGTTGCCGAAGACGGAGGGAATTCGTTCCATTTCGAAGCTGGGGCTTTCGATTGTCACGATTATTTTTGATGATTCGGTGCCGACTTATTCTGCGCGGCAGTTGATCAACGAACGGCTGCAGGAGGTGCGCGCGCGGTTGCCGCAGGGGTTGGAGCCGACACTGGGGCCGGTGGCGACGGTGTTTGGCGAGGTTTACCAGTACACGGTGGAGGGGAACGGCCAGTCGCTGATGGACCGCAAGACGCTGCATGACTGGGTGATCCGGTATCAACTGCGGACGGTGCCTGGCGTGAATGAAGTGAATACCTGGGGGGGCGAATCGAAGCAGTTTGTGATTGAAGTGGACCCGCGATCGCTGCAGCGGTATGGGTTGACGTTGCACGACGTGTTTAAGCGCGTGCAGGAGAACAACCGGAACTTTGGCGGCGGGTTTATTGAGCACAGCGAGGAGCAGTATACGGTGCGCGGGATGGGGCGCATTGAGGACGCCGAGGCGATTGGGCAGATTGTGCTGCTGGCGCGGGCGGGGACGCCGGTGCTGGTGCGCGATGTGGCGACGATTGGCACGGGCGCGGTGCCGCGGCAGGGGGCGACGCTGCGGGATGGGAAGGGGGAGACGGTGTCGGGCATGGCGATCATGCTGAAGGGGGAGAACGGGCGGGATGTGATTGCGCGGGTGAAGGCGCGGCTGGCGGCGCAGACGCTGCCGGCGGGGATGAAGATTGTGCCGTTCTATGACCAGTCGGACGTGATTAACGGGACGATGAAGACGGTGGGGAAGAATCTGGTGGAGGCGGGGGCGCTGGTGATTGTGGTGCTGCTGCTGTTTTTGGGCAATGTGCGGGCGGCGCTGCTGGTGGCGCTGGTGATTCCGCTGTCGATGCTGTTTGGGTTTATTGGCATGGCGGCGTATGGGATTTCGGCGAACCTGATGAGCCTGGGCGCGATTGATTTCGGGATGGTGGTGGACGGGGCGGTGGTGATGATGGAGAACTCCGTGCGGCATTTGGCGGATGGAAAGCGGCACAACGTGTTGGACACCGTTCGGGCGGCGGCGCATGAAGTGGCACGGCCGATTGTGTTCGCGGTGGCGATTATCATTGCTGTCTATTTGCCGATTTTGACGCTGGAGGGGCTGGAGGGGCGGATGTTCCGGCCGATGGCGATTACGGTGGTTTCGTTGCTTTTGGGCTCGTTGCTGCTGGCGCTGACGGTGGTGCCGGTGTTGGCGACGTTTGCGCTGAAGGGGAAAGTGACCGAGCACCATGGCGGATGGTATGAGCGGTTCCGGAAGGGCTACATGCATTCGCTGCATCGGGCGTTCCATTACCGGCCGTTTGTGCTGGCGGCGGGAGGGATTTCGGTGGCGGTGGCGTTGGGGTCGCTCGCGTATTTAGGGACGGAGTTTATGCCGCGGTTGGACGAGGGGTCGTTGCTGATTACGACGCGGAAGATGCCGGGGATATCGTTGCCGGAATCGGTGAAGATCAGCCAGCGAATTGAGAAGGCGATTCAGGAGTTTCCGGAGGTGACCGGGGTGGTGACGAAGCTGGGGCGGCCGGACCTGGCGACGGAGGCGATGGGGGTTTACGAGGCCGATGTTTACGTGTTGTTGAAGCCGCGCGAGGAGTGGCCGGGGGGCGAGACGAAGGCGGGGTTGATTGAGCGGATGGCGACGCGGCTGGAGCGGATTCGCGGGGTCTCCTATAACTTCACGCAGCCGATGGCGATGCGGCTGGACGAGGTGATTTCGGGCATCAAGGCGGACGTGGCGATTAAGATTTTTGGGGAGGATCCGAAGCAGTTGGAGCAGTTGGCGAACAAGGCGCTTTCGATTATTAATGCGGTGCCTGGGGCGGCTGATACGCAGGCGGAGATTCTGTTTGGCGTGCCGGAGTTGCACGTGCTGGTGGACCGGCCGGCGCTGGCGCGGGTGGGGCTGAACGTGACCGATGTGCAGGAGCTGTTGGATTCGACGACGGGCGGGGTGACGGTATCGGAAGTGATTGAAGGGCAGCGGCGGTTCCCGGTGGCGGTGCGGCTGCCGGCGTCGTATCGGAACGATTTAAACAGTCTGGGGAACCTGATTTTGCAGGCTCCGGGTGGCGAACAGGTGCGGCTGAACCAGGTGACGCGTATTCATACCGACCGGGGGCCGGAGATTGTTTCGCGCGAGAAGGGGCAGCGGCGGATTGTGGTGCAGGCCAATGTGCGGGGCACCGATTTGGGGAGTTTTGTGGCCGCGGCGCAGGCTTCAGTACACAGCCAGTTGCAACTGCCGCCGGGGTATTCGATAGAGTGGGGCGGGCAGTTTGAGAATCAGGAGCGGGCGTCGCACCGGCTGATGATTGTGCTGCCGATTTCGATCGCGATTATCTTCGGGCTGCTGTACGCCACGTTTGGTTCGGCGCCGCAGGGGATTCTGATTTTGATGAACGTGCCGTTCGCGCTGGTGGGCGGGATTGCGGCGCTGTGGCTGCGGGGATTGAATTTAAATGTATCGGCATCGATCGGGTTTATTGCGTTGTTTGGCGTGGCGGTGTTGAACGGGATTGTGATGGTGAGCTACATCAACCGGCTGCGGGACGACGGGATGGACGTGGAGAGCGCGGTGCATATTGGGGCGTCGATGCGGCTGCGGCCGGTGCTGATGACGGCGTTTGTGGCGAGCCTGGGGTTTGTGCCGATGGCGTTTTCAACGGCGATTGGCGCGGAGGTGCAGAGGCCGTTGGCGACGGTGGTGATCGGCGGATTGGTGACGTCGACGATCTTGACTCTGTACGTGCTGCCGCTGCTGTATCCCTGGTTTGGCGGGCGGAAACGTACACTGGAGACGGGTGCGCATCCTACTCGTTGAAGATGAACCGGACGCCGCCGCGCAACTGGCGCGGGGGTTGCGGGACCGCGCGTATGCGGTGGACATTGCCGCCGATGGGAACGCGGCGGTGGAGAAGGCGTATGTGAATTCGTACGACCTGATTTTGCTGGACCTGATGTTGCCGGGGAAGGATGGAATGGCGGTGTGCCGGGAGATCCGGGCGGCGGGGTCGGCGGTGCCGATTCTGATGCTGACGGCGCGGGGGGACACGGCGTCGCGAATTCATGGGTTAGACGCGGGAGCGGATGATTACCTGGCCAAGCCGTTTGATTTGGACGAGCTGTTGGCGCGGATGCGGGCGTTGCTGCGGCGGGCGCCGGTGCTGCGGCAGACGGTGCTGCGGGTGGATGATTTGGAGATCGACACGCATTCGCACGTGGTGACGCGGGGCGGGCGGGCGATTGCGTTGACGGGGAAAGAGTACGCGCTGCTGGAGTATTTGGCGGGGCGGGAGGGGGCGGTGGTGGGGCGCGAGGAGATCAGCGAGCACGTGTGGGACGAGGCGTATGATCCGTTCTCGAATTTGATTGAAGTGTATATGCAGCGGCTGCGGAAGAAGGTGGACGGGGAGGGTGCGGCGCGGCTGTTGCACACGCGGCGGGGCGAGGGGTACCGGTTGGCGCGGGAGGAGGAGGGCGGTGACTAACTCGTTCCGGTTCCGGCTGACGCTGTGGTGGGTGGGGGCGCTGGCGGTGTTGCTGGTGTTGTTCAGCCTGGGCGTGTATTCGATGCTGGCGGGGAGCGCGCGGGAGCGGTTCGACGCGACGCTGCGGGCGGCGGGCGAGGTGACGGCGTTGTCGGTGAACCACGAGATTGAGGAGCACCACGGGCGGACGGAGGGGGAGGCGTCGATCGGGCTGGTGCTGCAGACGATGCACCGGGTGTCGTTTCCGCGGCAATCGATTGTGGTGTTTGAGGGGCTGCGGCAGGTGGCGGCGAAGCCGGGGATTGAGGGGCGGGAGACGGTGACGCCGGGGTTGGCGGCGGGGTTTCACAGCGACGGGGCGTACCGGATTGCGGTGTTTGAGACGGCGGTGCCGGTGCTGCGGACGAAGTACACGATTGTGGTGAGTCAATCGGTGCGGACGCTGGAGGAGGAGCTGGCGGGGTTCCGGCGGGTGCTGTATTGGTGCGTGCCGATGGGGATTTTGTTTGCTTCGATTGGGGGGTATTTTTTGGCGCGGCGGAACCTGGCGCCGATTGTGGCGATGACGGATGAGGTGAACCGGATTACGTCGCAGAGCATGCATCAGCGGCTGGCGGTGGCGAATCCACGGGATGAATTGGGGCGGCTGGCGGGGACGTTTAACGAGTTGCTGGAGCGGTTGAATGCGTCGTTCGACGACCAGCGGCGGTTTATGGCTGATGCGTCGCATGAGTTGCGGACGCCGCTATCGGTGGCGTTAACGGCGGCTCAGGTGAACCTGGACGGGGGGCCGCGGACGACGGCGGAGTACCAGGAGGCGCTGCGGATTGTGACCGAGCAGTTGCGGCGGCTGAAACGGATTGTGCAGGAGATGTTTTTGTTGGCGCAGGCCGATACGGGGGGATTTGCGCCGGT
>JBIKOG010000112.1:0-24202 GCA_044358225.1 Bryobacteraceae bacterium
ATAGTAGTCCACGAAACTTTGCAGGTGACGGTACAAGCTCCGTTCGCCGAACACGATTACGTGGTCCAGGCACTCGCGGCGAACGGTGCCGATGACCCGTTCGACATAAGCTCGTTGCCAGGGAGAACGCGGTGCGGACATCACTTGTTTGATCCCCATAGCTTTAATTTGATCCACGAAATCTTTCCCGAAGATCCGGTCGCGATCACGCAGCAAGTAGCGGGGCGCGGTGTCCCAGGGAAAGGATTCGCGGAGTTGCTGCGCGGTCCACTCCGCCGTGGGATAAGCGGTGACGGCAAAGTGGAGAATCCGGCGGCGGTCGTGAGCCAGCACCAGAAACACATACAGGACCTGGAATCGGATGGTCGGCACCGTAAAGAAGTCCACCGAAACCATGGTCTTCACGTGATTGTCGAGGAAGGTCCGCCAAGTCTGCGATCGCGGCTTGCGGAGGCGGACCATATACTTGCTGACGCTCGTGTCGCCGACGGCAATACCAAGCTTGAGCAGTTCGCCGTAAATCCGCGGTGCGCCCCAGAGAGGGTTGTCCCGGCTCATCGCACGAATCAAGGATCGGACGTCCACTGGGACTGCTGGTCGTCCCAGCTTTCCAAGTCGAATCTTCCAGGTCCAGGACAAGCGGAAGCCCTTGCGATGCCAACCGATCACCGTTGCCGGCTTCATAATGACAAAACTCGGCTGCCAATCCTCCCAGACTGCCGCCGACCAGGCCCAAAGGAACCGATCAGCGGTCTTCATTTTCGGTCGTTTCACAGACCGTTGCAAAACGCTGAGCTGGTGCCGAAGGGCAAGAATCTCGAGCTGAAGCGCCGCGTGATTGCGAAAGGAAGCAAAGAAAGCCACCACCAGCGCAACCAAAGAAGGCGGACATCGGTATCGAAAGAAGGGAGGCAACCCCCAATTTATCAGCAACTTCGAAGTTTGCGAGAACCACAGTCTGGATTTCCTGATCCCGCTAAACGAACGCCATTTGCGGATGATTGTCAAAGAGTGGGGACTCCACTACAACCGAGGCCGGCCTTACAGTTCGTTAGGGCCTGGCATTCCGGAACCGGGCCAGGAGGGTGTTCCGGGCAGTGACCACCGGCACCAAGCTGCCCGCGGGATACCGAGCAGCAAAGACACCGGTCCTTGGCGGCTTACATCACGACTATCGCTTGGTCAAGGAAGCCGCTTAAACGACCTTTTGTGGCTCGGACGGAATTTTTGCGGACCACAGGGGCGGCGGCGAGCGCCAGGGAGAACAGAAGCAAGGGGAGTCGCAAGGTCATGGCCGCGGCGCCTTCTCTTCCGCGACGCGGAGCCGCTCATAGGGCCAGGCAGCGAGCGGCGGCGCTTCCTTTCGCCCGCTCTCCTCAAACCCGTCACCGGGGCCGGGAACGTTGTCGAAGACGAGGCCCACGCCCTCACCGAGCGCCAGTCCGGAGATCTTGACGTTCCGAACCCGGTTCTCCAGCCGGAAGACGCGGGAGGTCTGGTAGACGGCATTGTCCCGCGCCGTCACCCACGCGCCGCCTTCCTCGCCGCGGCAGCGGAACGCAATATCGTTTTCCACGAAGACGCAGCGCTCGATGGTGGCGTCGATTTTCTCTTTCAGGTTAAGGGCGGCGCCGTTGGAGATTTGGCCATGCCCCCACCCCTTAAAAAGCGTGTGGCGAAACGTGACCCGGGCGCGCGGTTGGCCGGGGTTGGTCTTGCTGTCGAAGGCGTTTTCTCCGGGGCGTTCTCCCTGGTGGAACCCGGCCGCATCCTGAGCGAGCGGTCCGGTCCAGAGGAAGCAGTTCTCGACGAGGACTTCGTCCCAGGGGTATGGATCGATGGCCCGGGAGGGATCGAACTGGATGGCATCGCCGCTGACGTGGGAGATCTCGGTATTGCGGATGATGAGGTTTCGCGGCCGTCCGGTAATGCCGTGGGCATCCAACTGCTCGGTAAACGTGCCGCGCAGGACGTGATGGATATGGCAGTTCTCGATGACGACGTTCCGCCCGTATACCTCGATGGCATCGCGCCGCCCGTGGCGCACCGTGCAGTTGCGCAGCGTAACATTGTCAGCGAGGATGCGCACCAGATCCTGGTCCGTCCATTCGCCGTCGACGATAATGTTCTCGTAGATGCCGGGCTCCGTGATGCGCAGAGTCTGGACGCGGGGCGCCCCCGGAGGCGCGCCGACGCGCCGCAGGCCGGCGAACTGCGGCTCCGCAAGCGAGACGAACGAGTTGAGCAGGAACAGCCAGAACAGGAAGCGCATGGTGCCTTACCAGGTGAGGCGAAGCGTGAGTTGTAACTCGCGAGCACTTTGACCGGAGGTGAAGGTGCTGACGATTCCATTCCCGCCGATGCTGTTGGGATTGCCGGGGCGGTTGAGCACGTTGAAGAAGTCGGCGTTGAAGCGCAGCCGTACCTGCTCCGTCAAGGCGAGGGTCTTGAAGATGGAAGCATCGAGGCCCCAGATGCCGACGCCCGGCAGATACTGCTGGCGCCAGGGGTGCAGCCCATCGTTGAACGTCGTGCGCTGCACCGTGCCATTTTTGAGCGGCACCCAAGCGGTGTTGGTGTCCCAGAACTGAGAGAGGACCGTATTGGCGGGAGCGTTGGCCGGGAGGGTGGTGGCGCCCCAAGGAATGAGTGGCGCGGCGGCTGGTTTGAAGTCCGCCGGAACGCCCATCACGCCGTTCGGACGGCCGTTCGCATCTTTGCTGTTGATCTGGTTGGCGGGGATATAGCCGTTCCACCAGAGGTAGCCGGGCCGGCAGGCACCGCTGCGGCAATCCTCAATCGGGTAGTCGTAGCCGTATCGTTTGATGGACTCGCCGGTGGGATAGAAATTGGTTGGCAGCGCGAAGTAGTTACTGCGAAACGATCCCATACCCGCGATCTGCCAGCCACCGATCAAGGCGTTGAGTCCTCGCCCGGCATTGCCGCCGAGCCACTTGTCCTTGCCGAAAGGGAGATCGGCAATCCAGTTCCAGCGCACGCGGTGTTTCGGCGTGGTGGTATCGCGCTGATAGCTGAGGAGCCGATTGAGCGAGTCGAAATCCGCGGGCACGGCGCCGGGCAGGAACTGGTTCGGCGCGGGCACAACGGAGGTGCCGGAGAAGCCCTGGCCGCCGGCGCCGAGCGAATTCCCCATCACATAGAACAGTTGGTAGGCGTACCCCTTGTTGTAGCGCCGCTCCAGTTCCAGTTGCACGCCATGGAAGTTCGACCAGCCGGTTTTCCGGTACTCTTCGACGGTGCCGTAGACGGTCTGGTCATAGGGGCGCCGCGCGACGCCGGAGAACTCGCCAGTGGGCAGCGGCAGGCCGGTGCTGGCGAACCAGATGTAGTCCGGAGTGGTTTCGTTGTAGCTATAGTACTGTTCCAGATTGCTGCCGTGGTTGCCGACGTAGGCGAAGCGCGCCAGCACGTTGGGCATCAATTCCTTTTCGACGGTGAGGTTCCAATCCTGCAAGCGAGGATCCGGCTGGCTGTCGGCGAAGTAGCTGGAGCGCAGCGACCCGCGGGTGAGCGAGTTGGCGTTGGTGAGCGCTACTTCGTTGCGGCTGTTCTGCCCGGCAATCACGGTGGGAACGGAGCGCAAGCCATAGTTGCCAATGCCGTCGGGCGTGAGGGCGGCGTCCGTTAGGGAAGTCCGGAAGCGCGCGGTGAGCGGAGCGTTCGAGCGCATGCGCGCCGTCCAGGGACGGAGCGGAATCGGGAAGTAGGCGATGCGATAGCCGCCGCGGACGACGAAGGCCCCCTTGCCGTCGCCGGCCCGGTAGGCGAAGCCGAGGCGGGGACCGAAGTTGCGCGGTGTGCTGGACATCAGGCTCTGGGGCCGGCCGGCTTCCTGATAGGTCAGGAATTTCGTGCCGATCGATTGCAGGCGGTTGACGATGGAGGGCAGCGTGGCGCCCAACTGATACATGGTGTCGAGGTCCGTGCCGAGGACGATGGCGCGTTTGGCCGGGTCAAACGTCGTCAGCATGTTGTTCTTTTCGCGGAAGGCAGGCCAGCGCTCCCAGCGCAGGCCGAGGTTCAGCGTCAGGCGCGGCGTGACCTTGTAGTTGTCCTGGAAGTAGACGGCGTACTCGCGCGCCCGCATGTAAAAGCTGCCGCGCACGAACTGATTGGAGTAGTTCATGATGCCGAGATACATGTTGGCGGCATTGTGACCGCTGAAGGGCGCGGCCAGCGGATTGTTACGGGCACTGGCGGCATCGAAGAGCGAAGTGGCTCCGGTGGCGAAGTTGTGGTTGCCTTGATTCTGCTGCTGTTCGGCCAAGGCGTTCAATTGGTCGTAGCGATAGTGAAAGCCAAACTGCAACTCATGTTTGCCGCGGATCTTGGTGGCGTTGTTATCGACAATCACGTAAGTGAAGTTCGACGCCTGCGTGTTTTCCGTTTCGTAGAAGAAGTTGCTGAATCCGGTCTCGTAGATGCCGGGCCAGCCGGTCACGTTGAGCGGGTTGGGCAGGTTCAACTGGTCAGCGTACTTCACGGTGGGGTCGCCGGTGCTGGTGGACCAGCGTTCTCGCGCCACGCTGGCCGTCAGCTCGTTGAAAAGTGTCGGCGAAATGGACTTGGTGTAGGAGAGGGCCAGGCTCTTGTTGGGCGCCAGATCGCGCTTAGTGCTGGCGACGCCGTCGAGCGCGGGCAGGCTCCCGAAATCGCGTGAAGTGCGGAGGTCGCCCTGGGTATAGCGGCCGTAAACCTGATCGCGGTCGCTGAAGCGATGGTCGAAGCGGGTGGTCAACGTCCACTGCTGCGACGTGTTTGGCACCAGGCCTAGATAATTAGCGGCCACCAGGGGATTGACCTCCGGCTGGGTTGGCAGGGGCGTGACGCTGTAGAGATACTTCGTCAGCGGGCTGATCCTGGCTGGGTTGATCACATTGGTCTGGCCGTTATGGCTGAACGGCTGGCGGGTCCACGTCGTTGTGTTGGTGCTGAGGGGATCGTAAATCGTGAACTGCCGCCCCTGCGAATCCCGCAGACCGCGGAAGTCGCCGTTGCGCATGGCTTCGGTGGGAATATTGAAGGCCTTGGTGGTGGGGGCGATGTTGCGATAGCCCTCGTAGGCCACGAACCAGAAGGTCCGATTCCTGCCGCTATAAATTTTGGGTAGCATCAACGGGCCTCCGGACGACGCGCCGAACTCGTTGCGGATCAACTGCGGCGGTTTGGCGTAGAAGTCTTCGCGCTGCCGCGCCTTGCCGATGGCATTGTTCCGGTGGGTTTCAAAGAGGGAGCCGTGCAACTGGTTCGTTCCGCTGCGGGTGGACATCACCACGGTGGTGGGCCGATTGAACTTGGCCGAGGAGCTGTTGTTCTCCACCTTGAACTCCTGAATCGTGTCGAGCCCCGGCGGGCGCCGGATGTTGCCGCCCGTATTGCGGTCACTGAGCGCCGAGCCGTCCAGCACGAACTCCTGCGAGCCTTCGCGCATGCCATAGGCGCGCGAGCCTTCCATGCCCGGCACGGTGACGAGCAGACTGCTGATGAAGCGGCCATTGATGGGTAACTGCTCGATGCGCTGCCGCTCAAGCACATGCCCCAGCGTGGGGTTGTCACTGGTGACAAGCGGTGTCACATCCACCACTTCGACTGTCGTGGTGGTTTGCCCGGGCTGCAGGACGATCTCCACTACGGCGCTCTGCTGCACCTGCACGGTGAGCGTCGCCTCATAGCGCTGCATGCCGGCCGATTCGGCGGTGAGGCGATAGGCGCCGGGCAGCAGGGCCGGGAAGATGTAGACCCCCGCGTCGTTGGAGTTCGTGCGGCTGCCGGTGCCTGTCGCGGCATTGGCCACTCGCACCGACGCTTGCGGAATCACCGCGCCGGTGGAATCCCGCACGGTACCGCTAAGGCGCGCGGTGCTGCTTTGCGCCAAGGCACAGGCAGCCGAAAAAACGAGCGCCGCCAGTTGGAATCGCATACTCTACCTCCCGGTTCTACAGTTCAACACCAAGTTCCTTCCAGGTAATGACGCGCCCCTGCCGGCACACCTCATTGCCCAGAATGGCCGTCAATGCGGCAGTGGCTCCTACTGTGATATCCGCGGGTGATTTTGCGCCTTTCGTCACGCAATCATAGAAAGCTCGAATGTGGGCGTCGTTCTTCTCCTCCACTTTTTCGGCCAGGATCGACGGCTCCTTGCCATCGTGCCAAAACGAGTTCGTAGAGTAGAGCAACTCGACCGCGCCCTTGCTGCCATACACCGAGATGGTCTGGGCGCCGACGGGCATTTTGCGGGGATGGAACACCATTTGCGTGAAGGCGAGTTTAGCGCCATTCGCATAGTCATATGTGATGCTCTGGTGATCGTAGATATCCCGTCCGGCGGGCTTATCCTTGTACAGATTGATGCCGCCGAAGCCGGCGGCGCGCACGGGATGCTCGCCAATCACCCAGTTGCAGGCGTCGAGATTATGGACGGACTGTTCAACCAGATAGCCGCCGGACTTCTGGTAATTGAAGTACCAGTCGCCGGAAGAGCCGTCGTAGGGCAAGTCGGCCGCGGCATGGCGCTGCGCCTTTACGAAGAGAATGTCGCCAATGGCGCCTTCGCGGATCTTGCGCACGGCTTCGGTCAACTGCAACATCGAACGCATCTGCTGGCCGGCGAGAAAGACGCGGCCCGATGCCTTGGCCGCCTTCACCAGATCGCTCACCTGTCTCGGAGTGATGCCAATTGGCTTCTCGCAATAGACATGCTTGCCGGCCTTGAGCGCCGCGATCGCCATCTCCGCGTGCAGAAAGGGTGGCGTGGCAATATAGACGGCGTCCACGTCCTTGCGGTCAATGATCTTGCGCCAGTCCGTTGTGGTGGCGGGATTGAACCTGGCGGCGGCCGTGGCGGCCTTGTCCAGGCGGTCCGGCTTGTTGTCGCACAGGGCAACGACGCGAGCATCGGGCTGATCGAGCACGCCCTTCAGCAGGTAGCTGCCACGATTCCCCACGCCAATCATAGCGGTGGCCACCTGCGAGTTGGCGGATTGGGCCAGTGCGGCTTGCACCGCCGCCGCGGATCCGGCGACGAAGTTTCTGCGATTCATGATTATTCTCCTAAGGTGGCTAGACCGCGTAAAACGCTGTCAATATACTCGCGGGCCCGGCGCGCCAGCGCGTCGACGCCTTCCGGCGCGGCGGGGCGCGGCACCAGGGGCTCGAAAATGTTCTCGAACGTAAGTGGAATGGTCAACCCCGTGCGGAGCATCGGAGTGAAAAGCTTATAGTGATCGATTTCGCCAAACCCCGGACCGCAATCCTGGTCTTTCGGCGTATTTCGATGATCCTTGATGTTGAAGGCACGGATGTCCCGCCAGCAGGTGACGATGTCCTGGATCGGATCGTGGTTCTCGTAGTCCAGCACATTGCCGGCGTCATAGCAGATTCGCACCGCGGGGTGGTTCACTTCGCTCACGATGCGGGCGCACGCCTGGCCGGAGCCGGTGTTGCCGCCATGCTGCTTGATCAGCACCATCACGCCGGCCTGCTGCGCGACGGGAGCCATGCGCCGCAGATTCTCCACGAACACGGGATAGTCGCTGGCGGCGGTTTTGCCAAAGGTCAGCACGAAGGGAATTTGGGCGGCCGCGGCCTGTTCGATGCGGCGCAGGTGCGCGTCCAAAGCGCTAGGGCTTTCCAGGTGCACCGTGGAGAACATCATGACGGGTTCCAGGCCCATGCCGCGGCAGCGCTTGCCGAGCGCGGCGGCCTGCGCCGCCGGGGCGTCGACGGGCATCACCGGGCGGTTGACGTTGGCGGCGTCCCGATGGGAGGTTCCCCAGGCGACAGCGTCGTAGCCGCTCGCCTTGATGCCGGTCAGCGCGCGCTCCAGCGGGAAGGCGGAGTAGGGCAGCGTCATGCAGGCCAGTTGAAACCGGGTGCGGGCGGTAGGAGGCGTCTGCGCCGCGGCCAGCAGGGGAGACCCGAGTACTTGGCGGCGCGAGATCATGGCAGCTCCTTGATTTCTACGTTTCGATAATGGACCGGCCAGCCTTCCGACTGCAAACAAATGTTGCCTTCGGCCGGGAAAGCCCCGGTGCCTTCGTTGACCAGCACGCCGTTCAGCACTACCTTAACATGGCCGTCGATGGCCGTGATCTCGTAGCGATCCCACGCGCCGAACTCCGGGCGTTCCTTGACGAACGGACCGCGCTTGGCGCCCGTGATCTTGCCGCCGCGCACGCCGAAAAGGCTGCCGGCTTCGCCGAAGTAGCCTTGTACTTCGAGTGAGGTTGGCCAGCCGTTTTGGACATCACCGGCCATGATGAAGAAGCCGGCGTTGGGCCATTCATTGCCCACTTTCGGCGGCGTCCAGCCCTTTTGAAAACGCCACTCGGCGCGCAGGATGAAGTTCCGGTAGCGCTTTTTGGAGCGCAGAAAGCCATTGGGCTGACCGGTGGTGGCGATGGCGCCGTCGCGCAACATCCAGGCCTCGGCCGGGGCGGCGCCGTCGACGGTCCAGTGTTCCTTCAAGTCCCGCTTCGGCATCAGCGAAATGAAGCCATCCTTTGCCTCCGTGGCGAGGGATAGCAGGAGCAGGCAAGCGATTCTCATTGGTTCATTTCTCCGCGGTTCTCTTCTCCGCACCAGGCGCAAACAAAGGCCAAAAGCGCCTTGGTGGACTGCAGTAAGGAATCGAGCTCGACATACTCGTCGGGCATATGAGTATTGCCGCCGCGTGGTCCCCACAGCGCGGCGGGCACGCCGAACGTATGGAACATATAAAGGTCGCAGGGCGCTTCGATGCCCTGGATCGCGGGCGCGAAGCCGAGCGTGGCTTCCGCGACGGCAGCGAGCGTCTTCACCAGCGGCCCGTCCGGGTTTTCGGCCGAACCGGGTAGCCAGCGGATGGGGTGTTCGAGTTGCGGGCGTTGGCGGAACAGGGCGGGATGCGCGGCCATGAGTTTGTCGAACCAAAGAGAGAATTGCGCGTCGATATCGGCCAGCGCTTCCCCCGGCATGGTCTGCCAGAAGAGTTCCATGCGGCAGACGTCGGGCGTGTTGGGCGGTTCCGACGTGCCCCAGGCGGCGGTGTGGACGCGGCCCACGGTAACCGGCACCGGATCCGCTACATGCGCATACAGCGGATGCCGCGGCGCCAGTTGACGGCGCTCCGCGGTAAAGGCCGGCAGGGCGTTCAGAAACGCCTGAAGCTGGTGGATCACGCCGGAGGCATCGCGGTCACCGAGAATGCCCGCATTCGACGCGCGGAACGTGACGTGTGCTGTGCGGCCGCCGCGCTGGGCCGGACAGATCCTCACGCCGGTGGGTTCGGCGATGATCGCCGCATCCGCGTTGTAACCCATCAGCCGTCCGGCTAGCGTTCCGTTCACACCGCCAAACTCTTCGTCGACAACGGATTCGAAAGTCAGATCGCCGCGCAGGGGTAGCTGAAGCCGGGCGACCGCTTCCGCCACGAAGAGATGGGAGGCGATGCCCGCCTTCATGTCATTGGAGCCGCGCCCATAGAGGCGGTTGCCTTCGACCGCACCGGAATAAGGACTGCGCCGCCACGGGGCCGCGCCCGCAGGCACAGTATCGATGTGGCCCGACATCACCAGCGACCGGCCGCCGCCGCGCCCCGCCCTCACCGCCGCCAGATTCGGGCGATTCGCGTATTCCCGGCCGGGCCAATAGGCCGGGTGCCGCTCGATGCCGGGAGCATCGAGCGGGTTGTAGAGGTGCGGCATCCAACCAGCATCGGCGAGCGCCCTGGCGAGGTACTGTTGGCACGGACCCTCATTTCCGAGGGGAGCGCGGTTTTCGGAAGGAATGCGGACCAGATCCTGAAGGATCTCCACCAGCCGCTCCCGGTTAGCATCCACGTAGGAAGAGAGTTCGGTATCAAGGGCGGTGTTCATGGAACGTCCCGGATGATTTTCCTTCGCATCGCAAGTAAGCTGCGATTGAAGAAGTTTATCAGAATTCCCCGGGCGTTGTCCGCGATACTTGCGGATCGCAACTAAGCTAGACTAACGGTGATGGTCAAAGACAGGCTCGCCGTGTTGCGGCCCAAGCAAGTGCGCGGACACAACAGCGCCGCCGTATTAGGATTCCTCCGGCGTTTCGAGACGATGTCCCGCGCCGAACTCTCGCGGCAGAGCGGACTGTCGGAGGGAACCGTCTCCCGTATTGTGGCCGCTCTCTGCGCGCAGCGCCTGGTGTCGGAGATTGGCGAGGAGAACACGACCGGCGGACGGCCTTCCACGCGGCTTCAGCTTTCCGACGTCCCACGCGCCATCGGCGTCGAGATCAAGAACTGGGAGACCCGCTTTGCGATCTCCACGCTGCGGGGCCAACTGACAGAAACGCTGGTGGTGCGCACGCCGGCCAGTCCGGAACTGACGGTGCAACTGATTGCGGAGCAAGCCCGGCGCTACGCGAAGCTCCATCCGTGTCTGCACGGTGTGGGCGTGGCGGTTCGCGGCTTGGTGGATAGCCGCACCGGCGTGGTTGCGGTCGGCAACGATCCCGGTTGGCTGCAAGTGCCGCTTAAGGACCTGTTGGCCAAGCGCCTGGCGTTGCCGATCTGGGTGGAGAACGACGTTCGCGCGGCCACGCAGGCCGAATACTACTACACGAATGGCGGCGGGCACGCTCCGCGGTGCCTGCTGTATGTCAACGTCACGGAGGGGGTGGGCGTCGGCATAGTTATGAACGGAACCATTTACGCGGGCGCATCCATGGCGGCCGGTGAGTTTGGGCAAATGGTGATTGCCGACGACGGCGGCGACCTGCGGCACGACCGCCCCGGATGCCTGGAAATGCTGGTGTCGGATCAGGCGGTCTGCGACCGATTCGCGCAACAGCAGGGGAAGAAAAGCAGTCGCGCCGCTGACAGCGCCGCGCGCGTTCGCCGCATCTGCCGTCTAGCCATGGAAGGCGATCGGGATGCGGAGGAGGCCGTGCGGCAAACGGTCCGTTACCTCGCTTTGGGCGTCGCGAACATGGCGTTTGCCCTGGACCCGGAGGTCATCATCCTGAACACCACGCTGAACCCGGCGTGGCCGTTGCTAATGGAAGGCATTCGGGCGCAGCTACCGGACAAGGCCCAATGGCCGGCATTCCAGAAGCTGAGCATACTCCCGTCGGTGCTTGGCGAAGAAGGCGCGTTGATAGGGGCGGCGACACTGCCGTTCGCGCCCCTGTTCGAATCGGTCTCCACGGGCATGGCGCTGCTACCAGAGCAGCTTCAGGCCTAACTGGACGGCCCGCCCGCTGCCGGCACCGGTGATCTGGCCGAAGCGCGGGTTGGCCAGTTGCCCGATCGGATTCCCGAAGTTGACGCGGTTCGTGAGGTTGGATAACTCGGCGCGGAACTGCATGCGGATCCCTTCGACGATGGCCACGTCTTTCAGGAACGCCGCGTCCACGGTGGCCGATCCGGGGCCGGAGAACATGTTGCGGGCGGCGGTGCCGTAGCGGCCGGCGGCCGGCAGCGCGAAGGCCGAACGGTTGAAGAACTGCGAGAGCATGTCGTCCTTCGACGAATAGGCGCGCTCAATCAAACCCACCAGATCCGGATGATAGGAACCCTGGCAGGTGGTGCCGTCGCGCGGGGTGTTCTGGCCAGTGGCGACCAACACGGGCGCGCCGCTTTGCAGCGTGAGAATACTCGAAAGGCTCCAGCCGCCAAGCACGCGACCGAGCGCTCCTTTCTGCTCCCGGTACATTTGCGGCGAATAGATGCCGCTGGCAACCAGCGAATGCGTGCGGTCGAAATCGGCCCGGCCTTTGCTGGCGCGGATGTCATAGGGATTGGCGACGCAGCCGCCAAGCGAGATGGTGGAACTGGAGTCGAGGGCCTTGGCGAGCGAGTAGTTGGCGGCCAACTGCAGGCCCTGCGCGAATCTTTTGTTCACCTCAAACTGCGCCGAATGATAGGAACTGGTGAAGGGGTTGTCGAGATAGTAGCCCTGCGGTCCATAGACGCCAGGAGCGAACGGCACGCGGCTCTCGGCGTTGGCTTCGGTGGAGAGCGGCCGGCCCTGGGCGTCGTTGCCGGGCACAAAAATCGCGGCATTAAAGGGCCGATAGGCCAGTAGCTTCACGCCCGTCTTGCCCAAATAGGCGCCGGAAACCATCCAATTCTGGCCGAGTTGGCGCTGCAGCGTGAAATTCCAGGAGTTCACGTACGTGTTGCGCAAGCTCGACTGCTGAGTGCTGAACAGGCCGTTTATCGGCAGGGAGAAGGTGAAGGCTTTCGGATCGATGATTGCGACCGGCGCCGTGGCGCCTACGCTGCTGAAGGGATTGGTCGTGTTGCCGTTCGAAAAGGCGCGCCGCCCTCCGGCAAATGGCGGATTCTCCTGGGCGATCGAGTCCGTATTGATGGTGTCGTAGAAGATCCCGAAGGCGCCACGCACGGCTGTTTTGCCATCGCCGAAGACGTCCCAGGCGAACCCGATCCGCGGGGAGAAGTTGTTCTTGTCGGTGTTGTATAAGCCCCTTGGCAGGTCGCCGGGAAAGAGCATCCCCACCGGCGCCGTCGGAAACTTCGTCGAACGCACGCCGGGCTGCGGGTAGACCGTATTGATCGCATCGAACTTATCCCGCCAGGGCGTCGCCACTTCATACCGCACGCCGAGGTTGAGCGTCAACCGCGACGTCACCTTCCAATCGTCCTGCGCAAAGGCGCTGTAGTAGCGGCTGCGTCCATCGTTGTTGCGTACGCCGTTGGTCACGGCCAGTTGTTGGTACCCGCCAATGAGAAAATCAGCGAAGGAATCCCCGCGGGCGGCCGAACCGCCGCCCGTCCGCTGGCCATTGTAGGCAAAGGCCGGCGGCCCAAGGAACGACTGGAAGAATGTGATATCCATCGCCTCCACGCCGAACTTGAGCGTGTGCCGGTTCAGAATCCAACTGAAGTTGTCCTGCAACTGATACGTGTTGGAGGCGAACTTCACCGGCCCCCCCGACGCTAGGTTAAACCGCCCCGCTACGTTGAACTGCGGGCTGCCGCCGTTCGTATATACCGGCATTCCTTGGATGCCGAGTTCTTCCGGCGTCCGCGTGACCAGCGGTGTATCCAGGGAGAACGAGCGAGTGTATCCGGCCGTGAACTGATTCAGCGTGCGGGCCGACGTGGTCCATACATGATTGATGCCCGCATTCTGCGCTCTCGGCTTGCGCTCGCGGCCGGTCCAGTCGGCGACATTCGAGCCATAAGCGAGGCCCTGCTCGCCCAGCAGGTTTTGGGTGAGATAGTAGTGCACGAACAGGTTCTGCCGGCTGGTGAGATTCAGGTCCTGCCGCACCAGAAACAGCGATGCGTTCCGCACGGCGGGCGCTTGCGTCTGCAGGGCCACGCCCGGTCCGGTCGGCACAAAGCTCAGCAGCCGCCTGGCGGCGGGATCGATCAGAGAACCCGGAATGCGATTGCCTGGGAAGGGCGTGTTGTCAGCCGGATTCACAAGCTGCTTGCCGGCCAAAGCGGAAAAGTCGCCGCTCACTTCGGCCGGTGTCGGCGGAAAGACCGAGGTCTCCGCCGCCTGGCGCCGGTCCCTGGTGGCGTCCCACGAACCGAAGATAAACGCCTTGTTCCGCTTGATGGGGCCGCCGCCGGCCACGCCGAATTGATTCTGGATCAGATTGGGCCGGCTGGTTTGAAAGAAGCTGCGTGCGTTCAGATTATCGTTGCGGAGGAACTCCCAGGCGGCACCGTGAAACTCATTAGTGCCCTGGCGGCTCACGACGGTCACGTTCGCGCCGGCGTTGCGTCCGCTTTCGGCGGAAAACGCGCTGGTCTGCATCCGGAACTCCTGCACGGCGTCCGGCGGTGGCGGATTCAATCCGGTGTTTCGCGAAGGATTGTTGAAGTAGGTGCCGTTGAACTTGTTGTAGTTCATGTTGGCCCGCGCGCCATTCACGTTCATACGAGGGCCGCCGCGCGCGTCCGTAACGTCGCTGTTATCGGGAGCCACCACGCCCAGCACGCCGGGAAGCGTGGCCGCCAGCCGGGTCACATTGCGCCCATTGAGCGGCAAATCTACGAGGCGCCGGTCGTCGATCGAGGCGACCGTTTGCGACGAACGCGCATCGACGAGCGTCGCCGCCGAAGTCACCTCCACCGACTCAGTCACCTGGCCCAGTTGCAGCGCGACATCGGCTCGCACGTTGGCGTCCACGGCCAGCAGAATGCCGGGCTTTCGCGAACGCTTGAACCCGCTCGCCTCCGCTTCCACCGTGTAGGTGCCAGAAACCAGCCCGAGCAACTGGTAGAAGCCCGTGTCGTCGGTGACGCTCGTTCGCGCCGCCCCGGTTTGCTGATTGGTCAACTTGATCTGGGCGCCAGTTACGACAGAGCCACTGGGGTCTTTGACGTAACCGCTGATATTGCCGTTGGTTTGGGCTCCAAGAGTGAGACCTGTGCAGAGTGCAAAGAGCAAGCGAAAGTTTGGTTGACGATGTCGCATACTTGTTGCCTGCAAGTATATCCCGGAGGCAACGGCGCGGCAAGCGCAAGGGCAGCCCAGCGCAATGACAGCCCAGTTGGTTCCACTATGGAATGATTCTGCCGTTAAGCAAGGCACGCCGAACAGGTGGCAGTAGAGAAAGGCTACCCACCCCCAAGCGACCATATGGAAGAGGCTGTGTCGATGGGAATTGACGGCTCTGGCCTTAACCCGACTCCGATCCAATCACCTCACAATCAATTCGTGAGATTAAGCACCGCATCGACCGAGCATAAAGCCTCCGTACTGATACGGCTTTGATACGTTTTGAGAATCACCGCCTTGCACTTCGATTGCGGACGCTTCCGAAGTGCATGAAACATAAACCGCTTGAGGAAGCGGCTGGATTCTTGCCGATACTGGAATCCCTGCTACAAAAGCAGGCGCTCCAAAAATTCCCTTACCCAGCTACCGTAAACTATTGAATCTAAATGGTGGGCGCGCAGGGACTCGAACCCCGGACCTCCTGCGTGTGAAGAAGGAGAACTCGTTCCATTTGTTCTATTGGCTCCATACGTTTTTCTTGCATTTCAACAACTTAGGCCACCTGCTTGGGGCCGATTCCCTAAGTCTTTTGTTTCCTTCAGATGGAGTTTTGATACGGTTTTGATACGGTGCTCGATCGGTGAGGTGCGTTCTCTCCAGGTCGTAAATCAGATCGAACAAGCTTCATCGCGACATCGCATCGGCGATGCGCTGTATCACTTCGCGGAATCGTTCTTCAATTTGAGCTGCACGTGTTTCGGCGAAACCCAGTTGATCGGCCAAGGCCTCGATTTCTGGTTGCCATTCCGCGGGCATCTTGAACTCGGGCGGGAACGCATGTGTTGCGCGCGCCGCGAATACACGTTGCGCCGCGTCCGCCGCACGAACGTAATCCAGGCCTTGCAGCATCTCCACGAGCAAGATGTCGAGAACGTCGCGGGCTCTCCCCGCTGCGTAGGGCGAAGTGCATGCGTGCAATTTTTGCGCCACCTGCTCGGCCATACTGAGACAACGAACAGGCGAAGTGACGGGCAACCCCAGTTCAGCGAGGCCGGCGACCTGCGGATCTATAAGGTCGATCATCTGCCCGCTGGCCGGTCCCAGATCGATCTCGATCGTTTGCCAATCGCGTGTGCGATAAGCAACCGCGACGTTCACTCGCACGGTGTCCGCTTGCTCCATATCCCGGGTCTGGGCCTTGAGTCGAAAAGTGAACGCGTCGAAACCAAGGGCGAGAGCGCGTTGAAACAAGTCTACTCTGCTTCCGCGAGGTCCGTCCAACCCGAGGTCAAGGTCCTTGGTTGCTCTGGCTCGAGTCGCAAAGCGCAGTTCCAGGGCTACTCCGCCTTTGAGGAAGTATGAACCCAAGACTTGGTCCTGCAACGCCCGTTCGAGTACACCGCAAAGTGCGAGGAAGGACACCCAGCGGCGCAACCGCTCCTGATCTAGTCCGTGCTCTCGTGCGACTCGCGCAAGTCTCTTCTCGAGGCGTTCCACTTGTTGAGGTTTTGGTGTCATGATGCCCGCAACCCTTCTACGTGACGTTTGAGCTGTCTTCGTAACCGCTGGCTTTCGGCGGCTGAGATGTAACCCTCGCGTCTCGCATCTATGATTGCCTGGCCGATGAGATCGAGCCGCCCGCCCGCGTGCAAGAGGTCAGTGATCGTTCTCCCGATCGATGTGACGGGTAGCCCTTCGATTACAGTGACGTCCTGACCGGAAAGTTCAGCTTGGTGGACCACTACGGACGTTGGCGACGCCCGGCGAAGCCGGGCTGATGTGGGGAGCGTCAGATGAATGGCGGCGGGATTCGCGTCTGAGATTCCGTAGACGGCTAATGCTGTTTCATGCGACAAAGCAACTGTATGCGGTCCTCGATGTGCCTGCGCCCAAAGGACGGCCTCGCGGTACTGCGAGAACCGGTTGAGGGGAACGTACGGAATTCGGTAGACGCCCCTCGCGGTGCGTTCGATCCGGCCACGTTGGGCAAGTCTGGACAAAACGGAGTCAGTGAAGCCCGAATACCGGGCCTGCTCTGAGGTGAAAAGTCCGTCGTGTTCCTCGGCGAGGGTGACCAATTCGTCAAATCGTGTGCGCGGCACTCACTCAGGTTATCCGGGCACAATCAGATTGTCAATATAGTTCCACTATGGAATGATTCTGCCGTTGGGGGGTAGATCGGCAACGAGTATTTCTTGCAGCGCTGCCTCCCCCAAAGTCTTCAGATAGTCCGTGGCCTGTATATTACCCTCACGTTTTGCTTTAGCCTCGGCGACCGCCAGATCCTGCGCAAGCGCGGTTCCGGCAAATCCGAAACACGTAAGGAACACCCAAGGGCACACTTTGCCCGTAGGGAAGCGTTTCATGACAGCCTCCTATCTACGAAAGGTTATCGTCCCCGAATCTGGAGCAGTCCGGCCGGGAAGATACTCTCTCGGCGAGTGAATGCTAAATTCGCATTCATGTAATAAATGTAACAACCATAAACCCGCTCGCACTGCTGTCAACAGGAACTACTCATCAGGAAACGCGGGCCACCTCCTTTCGCCAACGTCCCCAGCGCCCCTCGCCGTTCTGATACGATTCCCCGGAGCGTTTCCCCATGCGCCTTCCCGCTCTTCTCGCCCTCGCGCTCGCGCCCCTGGCCTGGCCCCAGGCGGATCTCTTCGAAACCCGCATCCGCCCCATCCTCGCCACTCACTGCTACGGCTGCCACTCCGCCGCCAAACCCTCCAGCGGCCTCGCCGTCGACTCCGCCGCCGCCCTCCAGCGCGGCGGCTCCCGTGGCAACGCTATCCTCCCCGGTGATCCCGCCAACAGCCTGCTCCTCAAGGCTATCTCGTACACCGACCCGGCCATCAAAATGCCGCCCGACGGCAAACTCCCCGACGCCGTCGTCGCCGACTTCCGCGAATGGATCCGCCTCAGCGCCCCAGACCCTCGCACCGCCGCCGCCCCGCCTCTCTCGCCCGCCTCCATCGACTGGGCCCGCGCCAAAAAGCACTGGGCTTTCCAACCCCTCGCCCCGCCGCCCGCCAACACCTCAATCGACTCGCTTCTCAACGCCCGCATCCAAAAGGCCGGCCTCCCGCTCGCCCCCACCGCCAGCCGCGCCACGTTCCTCCGCCGCCTCACGTTTGATCTCACCGGTCTTCCCCCCACGCCCGCCGAGCTCCGCAACTTCCTCAACGACCCCAGCTCCAACGCCTACGAAAAGGTCGTCGACCGCCTCCTCGCCTCCCCCCGCTACGGCGAACGCTGGGCCCGCCACTGGCTCGACCTCGTCCGCTTCGCCGAAACCAACGGCCACGAGTTCGATTTCTACAAGGACGAAGCCTGGCGCTACCGCGACTACGTCATCCGCGCCTTCAATCAGGACCTCCCCTACAACACCTTTCTCCGCGAACACATCCACGGCGACAGCCTTGCCCCGCAGCGCCTCTCCCCCGACGGCCAGCACCTGGAATCCGCCATCGCCAGCGGCTTCTTCGGCCTCGGCGAGGAGCGCAACGGCGCCACCGATCTCGAAGAGGTCCGCAACGAGATGCGCGACTCGAAAATCGACGTCTTCGGCAAAGCCTTCCTCGGCCTCACCGTCGCCTGCGCCCGGTGCCACGATCACAAGTTCGACCCTATTCCCACCGCCGACCACTACGCCCTCGGCGGCATCTTCGACAGCACTCGCACCACCCTCGCCAGCATTACCAACCCCGCCGTCCGCGGCCAAATCGAAGCCGCCCTCGCGGCCGCCCCCCGCCCCGAACCGCCCGCCCTCGCCCCCGTCCCGCTCCGCTCCAATGAGGAGCTCTTCGACATCAACCAGTTCTACCGCTCCGGCGCCGCCTTCCCCGCCGGCGCCGTCATCGACTCCAGCCGCGGACTCACTAACCAGTTCACCGGCATCATGGTCTCCCGCAGCTTCGTCCCCACGCGGAAGTACATCCACGTCCGCGTCGCCGGCACCAAGTACAACCCCGTCCGCGAAGAACCTTCCCAACTCGCCGTCACCATCTTCGCCCCCGGCCGCTACCCCAAAGGCATCTCCGGTTCCGGCGACCGCAAGTTCCGCTGGCGCACCATCACCCTCCACGAAGAAATCAACCAGGTCTGCCACCTCGAAATCGCCGACCGCCGCCTCGACGGCCACATCGCCGTCGGCGCCATCGTCCTGTCTGACTCGAAAGAGCCCCCGCCCGATCCCGCTGAGTCCTACCCGGAACTCCCAGCCGCCTTCGCCGCCGATCTGCCCCGCGAAACCTTCGGCCGCGTCACCTACGAAGACGTTCCCCACAACCTCCGCATCCACGAACGCGGCAACCATCAGAACCTCGGCGCCGAAGTTCCCCGCGCCTTCCTCAAAATCCTCGCCGCCGCCGACCCAGCGCCCTATGCCGCCGGCAGCGGCCGCGCCGCCCTCGCCCAGGCGCTCACCGCCGAAAACAACCCCCTCGTCCCCCGCGTCATCGTCAACCGCGTTTGGAAACACCACTTCGGCGAAGGCCTCGTCCGCTCCGTCGACAACTTCGGCAAAACCGGCGAGCGCCCCTCCCACCCCGAACTCCTCGACGCCCTAGCCGTCGAGTTCGTCTCCACCGGCTGGTCCATTAAAGCCCTCCACCGCAAAATCGTCCTCACCCAGGCCTACCGCCGCGACAGCGCCGCCCCCAGCGACAAGGACCCGCAGAACCGCCTCCTCGCGCACATGCCCGTCCGCCGGCTCGACGCCGAATCGGTCCGCGATGCCATCCTCGCCGTCGCCGGCTCGCTCGACTCCGCCACCGGCGGCCCCAGTGTTCCCATCCACGTCAGCGAGTACCAGGTCGGTCGCGGCCGCCCCGCCTCCGGCCCCCTCGACGGCAACGGCCGCCGCAGCGTCTACCTCGAGGTCCGCCGCAACTTCCTCACCCCGCTCCTGGTCGCCTTCGACTATCCCCTCCCCACCTCCACCACCGGCCGCCGCATGGTTTCTACCGTCCCCGCCCAGGCCCTCACGCTCATGAACAACGAGTTCGTCGTCGACCAGGCTGCCCGCTGGGCCGGCCGCGTCGAAAAGGCCTACACCGACCCCCGGGAGCGCCTCGACGCCATGTTCCTCGCCATCTTCTCCCGCGCGCCCGAGCCCGCCGAGCGCGCCCGCATCGCCGCCTTCCTCGCCGAAAACTCCTGGCGCGATCTGGCCCATGTCCTGCTGAACGCCAAGGAGTTTCTCTTCTTGAGATAAGCCGATGCCCACCCGCCGCGACTTCTTCCAACTCGCCCTCGCCGCCCTCCACGCCGAGTACGCCCACGGCCAGTCGCGGACGCCCCATTTCGCCCCCCGCGCCAAATCCGTCATCTTCCTCTTCATGGACGGCGGTGTCTCGCACCTGGACTCGTTTGACCCCAAGCCCCGCGTCCAGAAAGAGTCGGGCCAGCCGCTGCCTCTCGCGCGTCCGAAACTCGTACGTGCCGTCAGCACCTTCCTGCTCGCCTCGCCCTTCGAATTCCGGCAGTACGGCCAGTGCGGCGCGCCCGTCTCCAGCCTCTTCCCCGAAACCGCCCGCCACGTCGACGACCTCTGCATCGTCCGCTCCATGGTCGCCGACCACTCCGAGCACACTGCCGCCAACTACTTCATGCACAGCGGCTCCGGCCTGCAGGGCCGTCCCAGCGTCGGCGCCTGGGTCACCTACGGCCTCGGCAGCGCCTCGCGCAACCTGCCGGGCTACGTGGTGCTGGAAAACGGAATGATCCCCCCGGGCGGCATGGATATCTTCGGCAACGGCTTCCTGCCGGCAAACTTCCAGGCCTCGCTCTTCCACGCCGGCCCCCGCGCGGTGGCCGACATCATCCCTGCGGACGCGGCCGCCCGCCAGCGCGCGAAGCTCGACCTGTTGAGAGACCTCGACAACGCCGCGCTCCCCCGCTACCACGCCGCCCCCGATATGCAGGCGGCCATCGCCAACTACGAACTCGCCTACCGCATGCAGTCCGCGGTCCCGGAGTTGACCGACATCTCCGGCGAGTCACCGGAAACCCGCAAGCTCTACGGACTCGACGAGAGGGAGGCGGAGGAGTACGGCCGCTCCTGCCTCCTGGCAAGAAGACTGGTAGAGCGCGGCGTACGTTTCGTGGAGTTGCTCTCCCCCAGACGCGACGGGTTCGACCGTTGGGACCAGCACGCGAACCTGAAGAACGGCCACGCAACGAACGCCAAGGCCACCGACAAGCCAATCGCCGGGCTCCTGAAGGATCTAAAAGCCCGCGGGTTGCTGGAGGATACGCTAGTAGTCTGGGGCGGCGAATTCGGCCGCTCCCCCACTACCCAAGGCACCGGCGACTCCGCCGGCCGCGACCATCACCCATATGGATTCACCATGTGGCTGGCCGGCGCCGGCGTGAAGACAGGCTTCTCCTACGGCAATACCGACGAATACGGTTACTACGCCGTCGAAAACCGCGTGCATGTCCATGACCTCCACGCCACCCTCCTCCACCTCCTCGGCCTCGACCATACTCGCCTGACCTACCCCTTCAGCGGCCGCGAAATGCGCCTCACCGATGTGCACGGGAATGTGGTGAAGGCCCTACTGCGCGCGTGAGCGGGTCTCGCTTGGGCGCTCTTGCGGCGGCCAACCACCTTATTCCCCTGATCCATCACTGTCCGCGTCAACCCTCCCCAAAGCCCGCCGATCAGCTTCCACCGGCTTGAACAAGAACCAGATAAGCTCCATTTTCTGTTAGCGTTCCCTTGGAAATCATCGAAGCGATCACCTGTGGTCCGCAGAAATTCCGTCCCAGCCCGCAAGGGCAGGCCGGTAACGTTTCGTAGCGTACGATCCTGAGCGATTGTGGCTGTGGTCCGCAAAAATTTCGTCCGAGCCCGCACGGGCAGGCCGGTAACGTTTCGTAACGTGCGATCCTGGGCAATCTATGTCGAGTTCCGTTAGTGTTTCGCCGTTGTGTAATGCCTGCGAACCTTGACTTTCGTTGCCGCCGGTTTGGTACGGTTGGTTGCCCTCGCGGCGGGTCCCCGGGCGGCGTTGGTGGCCGAGAACCTCTTCCTGCGAAAGCAGTTGGCTCTGTTCCAGGAGCGGAAGGTCAGGCCTCGGCGGGCCGACGATTCCACACGTTGGATAATGGCGACCCTGGGTCCATGGTTCGCTTGGCGCGACGCGCTGGTCAATGTCCAATCCGACACGCTCCTGCGTTGGCACCGCCACGGATTCCGCCTCTTCTGGCGCCGGAAGTCGATGACGGCGGGCCGACCGCCCCTGCCCAACAACCTCCAATTGTTGATCCGCGAGATGGCGGCAGACAATCCCACATGGGGATAAGCACGCATCGCCAATGAACTGCAACTGAAACTGGGAATCCGGGTTTCCCCTCGCACGGTGGCGAGGTATCCACCCCGTGGCGGCCCGGTGCGCACGCCAAACCCCAAGCAGCGCTGGCTCACCTTCGTCCACAATCACACCAAGGTGATCGTGGCCTGCGACTTCTTAGTCGTGATGACGGCCACGTTCCGCATCCTCTACGTCTTCGTGCTGATGGAAGTCGGAACTCGCCGCTTTCCCCGTCAAAACGTGACCGCCCATCCGACGGCGGAGTGGACCCTGCAGCAGTTCCGCGAGACCCTGGCCAGTGACCATCCGTACCGATTCGTTCTCCACGACCGGGATCACACCTTTTCCCGGGAACTCGACAAGGCGGTCACGCGGCTCGGAGTGCGCGTTCTTCGCACGCCGGTGCGAATGCCTACTGCGAACGTCTCGGGGGCAGTCTTCGGCGGGAGTGTCTGGATTTCCTGATTCCGCTCAACGAAGGCCATCTGCGGACAAGTGTCAAAGAGTGGGGCCACCACTAGAATCGAGGCCGGCCTCACAGTTCGATAGGGCCGGGCATTCCGGAACCCAGTCAGGAGAGTGTTCCGGCGAGTGACCACCGGTACAAGATGCCAACCGGATACCGCGCAGTGCAGGGAAGGCACCGGTCCTTGGCGGCTTCCATCGCGAGTATCGCCTCATCAAGGGGACCGCTTAGACGACGCTGCGGGACTCAGACGGAATGTCTTCGGACCCCAGGCGGAACAACAGCTGCGCGGAGTTGGCCGTGATTCCGTCGAACGCGCCGCTCACCAATTGAGGGCCGAAATTGCAAGTCAAAGAAAACAAAGAACTCGTTACCGTCAAATGCCAGTAAAACACTGCCCAGAGGATCCCACCGAATGCAGAACTGTAACGAACGCGGAGAAAACCGTCATGAAACCCACCCTCAACCCAACCATGAAACACATCCTCACACTCATCCTCACCGCCCTGCTGCTAGCGCCGCTGGCCGCGCAGGAAACGCGCGGCACGATCAATGGTGTGGTCGCTGATGCGCAGGCCGGCGCTGTTGCTGGAGCGGCGGTAACTGTCACCAACACAGATACCAACGTCCGCAGAGATCTGATCACCAATCAAGGCGGTTATTACGAGGCCGGGCTGCTGCTTCCTGGGCGATACGTTGTCTCGGTGGAGGCACCGGGTTTCAAGAAATCGATCCGCTCCGGGCTGGTGCTCCCGGTTGGCTCCACGCTGGCCGTCAACATCCAACTGGAAGTAGGCGCCCAAGCTGAGTCGATCTCCGTCACAGCTGAAGCGCCGCTCCTGGACCCCGGCGCTACGTCCGCCGCCGGCATCGTGGATCGCCGCACGGTGATGGACTTGCCGGTGATGGGGAACAACCCCGCGCTGATCACGAAACTGATGCCGGGAGTGCAGACCCCCGGGGTCAACCGCCTGACCCTACTTGGCTATGTGGGAGCCAGTTCGGAATACCGCTTGCCTGAGAGTGTTGGCGGAAACCAATGGTCGATCGACGGCGCTCCCGTCTTCGCCAATTTCCGGGGCATGGCCTATATGCCATTCTCGGACGCCGTGCAGGAAATGAAGGTCGAGACGTCGCCGTTCGATGCTTCGGTCGGGCACACCACCGGGATCAATATCATTATGATGACTAAGGCCGGCACCAACGCGCTGCACGGCACGGCCACCGAGCAATACGGGAACACTCGCTGGAATGGCGCAAGCTTTTTTGTCAAGCAGCAAAAGTATAGGCAGATCGCCCAGGCGCGGGCGGCGGGGGATCTGGATCTTGCCGATCGCATCGGCCTTAAAGATGTGACCCCGAAGGGTCACTCCCACAACTGGGCGGGAACCATTGGCGGCCCGGTTTTCATTCCCAAGATAATGGATGGCAGGAACAAGCTGTTTTTCTTCTTCAGCTATGCCGGCGTCCGCGACCGGCGTCCGGAGGATCCACAGGGCATCAACTACACGGTCCCGACCCTCGCCAACCGCCAGGGCGACTTCTCCGACCTTCTCGGTGTCGATGCCGTTCGTTACCAGATCTACGACCCCCTCAGCGTGCGGCCTGATCCGGCTCGCCCCACTCACTACATACGGGATCCGTTCCAGGGGAACCGCATACCGGCTGCCCGGAGGATAAATCCGTTGTACGACAAGTATGTGAAATTCGTTCCCGCGCCGAACAATGATCCCGCGCCGGGTAAGGAACCCACCAATAACTACATTGCGGGGGGGCAGCCCAACGACGCAGATTACATCGCGCTCAGTAGCAGAATCGACTACAACGTTTCAGCACGGAACCGGGTCTACTTGCGTTGGAGCTGGTACGATCATGTCGAAGACAAGCTGGACTGGACTTATGAAACGAAGAGGGGCCTGCAACAGTCTGGGAACCAAAGACGGAACCCCAACGTTGCT
>JBIKOG010000113.1:0-24190 GCA_044358225.1 Bryobacteraceae bacterium
CCATAGCCCGATCGGCATGTCGTTATCCACCGTCCGCCAGAAGTTCGTCACGGTGACAATATCCACCAACCCCTCCTTCGCCCACGTCACCGCGTCCAACCCCAGCCGCTGCGCCGTCTCCGGCCGCGATGGCACCCGCACCGCAATCCGCTTCTTCGGCCCCAACAACTTCCGCAACCGGCGGTGGAAATCGGTCAACACCCGCGCCCCCTCCGCCTCCCTGCCCGGCGTGAAGTGAAACCCGAACCGCATCCAGTCCAGTTCCATCCCATCGAAGTCATACCGCGCCGCCACCTCTTCCACAAACTTCCAGTTGTGGTCCCGCACCGCCGGCTGCAGATAGTCCAACGCCTTGTCCCGCTGCTCGCCCCGGTACGGCACCCGCCGCAACTCCGGATGCGTTTTCCAGAACTCGCTGTGCAGGTAGTGCCGCTCATCGTCCACATTGTGCAAATCGTTCATCCGCACCGACACCCACGCCCCGATCCGGTGCTTCCGCGCCCGCGCCAGCCACAGCCGGTACGGGTCAATCCCGTCCTGGTGCATCTGCCACGCCTGGTGCACCCAAGCCCGCGCAAACTTCGCCTCCGCCGCCGGCACGCTTGCAAAAAGTTCTTGATTATCGGGGCCCTTCGGGTCGTAGCCATCCCAGAACGAAGTCCGCGTCTTCGACGGGAATCCAGCCCGCATCGCATTCACGTTCAGCAACAGCTCCCGCACCTGCGTGCCCGCATATTGGTCCACAAACGAGGAAACCTCTTCGGCCCCCAGCCGCCTCCCGGCGCGGGAAGCGAAGTAGTGGTTGGAATCTTCATTCAGGGATATTCCTCCGCGCGGGGAGGGGGCAGCCGCCGCGGCGCCGCCAAGGGTTGCGAGAAAAACTCTACGGTCCATAGGGGAAATAGTAAACTGAAAGAGAGTGGATCTCGAAAAAACGCTGTTAAGAAAAGTGGGTCAAGCTATCGAGCGTTTCGATATGATCCGCGATGGAGACCGGGTTGCCGTCGGATTGTCCGGCGGAAAGGACTCCGTTACGCTGCTTGAAGCGTTGCTTTTGCTGCAAAAACGCGCGCCAATCCACTTCGAAGTCTGCGCTTTTACCGTCGAACAGGGCAAGTTTCTCGCCCCCATCGCCCCCTTCGGTGATTACATGAAGGAACGCGGCGTGGAGTGGCTCTACGTCCGCGACGAACCGAGTTTCAAACTCATTGAAGATCAGCCGGACCATGGTTGCGATATGTGCAGCCGCTTCCGGCGCCGTGCCGTTTACGAAATTGGCAAGCAAATGGGCGCCAACGTCATTGCTTTGGGCCATACGGCGGATGATTTTTGCGAATCGTTGTTACGAAACGCAATGTACACTGGGCGCCTCAGTGCGCTACCGGCGGTGACGTGGTCAGCCAAGAAAGATTTTCGGCTGATCCGGCCGCTGGTTTTTGTGACGGAGGAGATCACGCGGAATTACGCGGCCGCCCTTACGGCGCCCGTGATTCCATGCGGATGCTCGCAGAAGACGGGTACCGTTCGCCGGACCCTCCGGGATATTTTTGGTGAATTAGAGAAGGAGCATCCCTACCTGAAAGAGAACCTCCTGTCGGCTATGGGGAATATTCAGACGGATCGTTTACTCGATCCGCGATACCTCCCCGCGGATGCCGGCGGCCGTGCTGAACCGGCGCCATCCAATGGCGCCGAACTGTTTCCTGTTGTCATGGAACTGTAACCAAGTTGTGGTTGCGGCGTCAGATTTGGCTCTGCGAAACTGGTCCAAGCCGGTAGTGGAAGGATCATCGATAACCAGGTTGTGAGATCGAGGCAATATGAGAATTCTGCCCCGCGAAGAGAAATTCTTCGAATTACTGAACACCCAGACCCGGCTCATCAGTGAAGCCGCTGGTGTCCTGTTGGAAGGCGTTCAGGCCGGCAACAGCCGCCTGCGCGAAGTCGAATCCCGGATTGAAAAACTGGAAACGGACTGTGACGAAATCCTGCACGAGGTCTACAAACGCCTCAACCAGACATTCATCACACCGCTCGACCCCGAAGACATTCAATCCCTCTGCAGCCACCTCGATGATGTGATGGACGGGATGGAAGAGGCGACGCACTGCATCGTTTCCTACAAGATCGGCCCGATCCCCGCCCCCATCGTCGAAATCTGCAAACTTCTCGTCGATTGCGCCCGCGAAGTCAAAGCGGCCGTCGAGGTGATGGATAAGAACCGGGAAATCGTCAAGCACTGCATCGAGATCAATCGCCTGGAAGGCCAGGCCGACAAGATCGTCCGCAAAGCCATTGTCGATCTCTTCGAAAACGAGACCAACCCCATCCTCATCATCAAGCTCAAAGAGATTTATGATGTCCTCGAATGGACCGTCGATTCCTGCGAGGATGTCTCCGACGTTCTCCAAACCGTTGTCGTGAAGAACAGCTAACCGCCTCTCCTCATGGACTCGACTCTCCTCCTTGTCGCTCTGATCGTCCTGGTCGCCCTTGCCTTCGACTACATCAACGGCTTTCACGACGCGGCCAACTCCATTGCCACCGTCGTCGCCACGCGCGTCCTCAGCCCTGCCCACGCCGTCATCTGGGCCGGTTTCTGGAACCTGTGTGCCGTGTTCTTCCTCGATACCGGTGTCGCCGCCACCGTCGGCAAGGGCATGGTGGACCTCAAGGTCGTCACCCCCTACGTCATTCTCGCCGGCCTCTTAGGCGCCATCACCTGGAACCTGCTCACCTGGTATTGGGGACTGCCGTCCTCCTCCAGCCACGCCCTCCTCGGTGGTTACGGCGGCGCCGCCATGGCCAAAGTCGCCCTTACCGTCAGCGTGGTCAGCTCCTTCGACGCCCTCATCATCAGCGGCTGGCTCCGCATGATCTCCTTCATCGTCATCGCTCCCGTGCTCGGCATGACGCTCGCCTACCTCCTCATGGTCCTCGTCCACTGGGTCTTCCGCCGGACCGTTCCCAACAAGGTCGACCGTTGGTTCCGCTGGATGCAGCTGGCCTCCTCGGCCATCTTCAGCTTTTCCCACGGCGCCAACGACGCCCAAAAAACAATGGGCATCATCACCAGCGTCCTCGTCACCGCGGGTTATCTCGAAACATTCGTCGTGCCCAAGACCGTCATCTGGGCCGCCTATATCGCCATCGCCGCCGGCACCATGAGCGGCGGCTGGCGCATCGTCCGCACCATGGGCGCCCGCCTCACCCGGCTCAAACCCCGTGGCGGATTCTGCGCCGAGACCGCGGCCGCCATCTCCATCCTTTTCCCCACCTACCTTCACATGCCTGTGTCCACCACCCACGTCATCGCCGGCTCCATTGCCGGTGTCGGGTCCATCCACCGGTTGAAGGCTGTCCGTTGGGGTCTCGCTACCGATATTGTCTGGGCCTGGCTGATGACCATCCCCGCCTCGGCCGCCGTCGGCGCACTCTGCATGTGGATCATCCACCTGTTCGCCGCCAAGATCTGAAAATAATCGCAAAATATTCCTAACAAATCGGGGGCGAGTTACGTACTACTTTCCATGACGGTAGTTCCGAAGCTTCTCCCGATTCTCTTTTTGGCCCTCGCCTTCATCGTCGCCCCCGAACCCGCGCGCGATTCGCCCACCAAACTAGGCGACCCGATGGGCCCGGCCAAAGTCCCCGCACTGCAAATTCACTGATACAGAATCAGCGCGAAGCGCACTCTCTCCCGAACCATCCATCGGTTCACTTCAATCTCCCGGAGAGAGTATGCGCCTATTACGACCGGCCGCCACGATCCTGCTGCTCAGCTATGCCAGCATCGCCATCGCGGCCCCCAACCCCTACCACCAGACTTTTTCGGCGTTTGAATCCGGCCAGGTTCGGCCGCTCGCCCTCACGCCCGACAAGAAGTTCCTCCTCGCCCTAAACACCCCCGACGCGAAACTGGAAATCTTCCGCGTCCAGAACAACGGCCTCGAACACCGCGCCTCCGTTCCCGTCGGCCTCGAACCGGTATCCGTCGCCGTCCGCAATGACGACGAAGCCTGGGTCGTCAACCACCTCTCCGACAGCGTCAGCATCGTCGCGCTCAAGGACAAGAACTCCTACGTCAAACGCACCCTCCAGGTCGGTGACGAACCCCGCGACATCGTCTTCGCCGGCCGCAATAAAAACCGCGCATTCATCACCACCGCCCACCGCGGCCAGAACTCGCCGATTGATCCGCAGCTCACAACCCCTGGCGTCGGCCGCGCCGATGTCTGGGTGTTCGACGCCGCCACCAACGCCGCCAGCCCGCTCAACATCCTTACCTTCTTTGCCGACACCCCTCGCGCCCTCGCCGTCACACCCGATGGCGCCAAGGTCTATGCCGCGTCGTTCTTCAGCGGCAACGGCACCGCCTCCACCTTCGTCGGCAACTTCCCCGGCCTCGGCAATCCCCTGCCCCCGGCCCAACTCTTCCCCTTCCTCCCCGTCCCCATCAACGTCAACGCCTTCGGCCAGCCGCAGAACTTGACCTCCGTCATAGTCAAATACGACGGCACCAACTGGAAGGATGAAAACGGCGGCAACCGCAACGCCGAAATGACCTTCACCCTTCCCGATCGCGACGTCTTCGCCATCGATGCCAACGCCAATCCGCCCCGCGCCGTCACCGGACCCGCCGGCGTCTTCGCCCACGTGGGCACCACGCTCTTCAACATGATCGTCAACCCCGCCAACGGCAAGGTCTACGTCTCCAACCTCGAATCGAACAACATGCAGCGATTCGAAGGCGCCAACCACTTCTCCGGCGCCACCACGAAGCCCGATCCCTCCGTCCGCGGCAAGATCGCCTTCAGCCGCATCACCGTGCTCGACAGCGCCGGCAACGTCACGCCGCGCCACCTGAACAAGCACATCAACTACGCCAACTGCTGCGCCGCCAACCCCATCGAAAACGCGACCAGCGTGGCCTTCCCCGTCGACATGCAGATCTCCGCCAACGGCCAGACGCTCTACGTCGCCGCCATCGGCTCCAGCAAAGTCGCCGTCTATAACACCGCGCAACTGGAGAACGATACCTTCGTTCCCAACACCGCCAACCAGATCACCGTCAGCGGCGGCGGCCCCTCCGGCCTCGCCCTCGATGAATCCGCTAACCGGCTCTACGTGTTGACCCGCTTCGATAACGCCATCAAAATCGTCAACACCCAGACCAAAGCCGAAATCGGCCGCGCGTCCATGTTCAACCCCGAACCGGCTCACATCGTCAATGGCCGCCGCTTCCTCTACGACGCCTCGCTCAGCTCCAGCCACGGCGATTCCGCCTGCTTCAGTTGCCACATCTACGGCGACACAGACCACCTCGCCTGGGACCTCGGCGACCCCGACCAGCCCAACGCCCCCGACCCCAACGTCAAACAAAACCCCTCCCCCCGCTTCGGCTTCGCGTCCATGAAAGGCGTCATGGCCACCCAAAGCCTTCGCGGTATGGACAACATGGGCCCCATGCACTGGCGCGGTGATCGCACCGGCGGCTACGCCGAACCCAACGCCCAACCCAACTCCGGCGCCTTCAACGAAACGCTGGCGTTTAAAGCCTTCAACGTTGCCTTCCCCGGCCTCCTCGGCCGCGACAGTCAACTCCCCCCCGCCGACATGGATAAGTTCACCAAATTCATCCTCGAAGTCATGTACCCGCCCAACCCCATCCGCAAGCTGGACAACTCGCTCACCCCGCTCCAGCAGGAGGGCTCGAACCTCTACTTCGGCCGCAATACGTTCTTTGATCCCTTTGGCCCGGCGCTCAACTGCAACGCCTGCCACGAGATTAACCGCAACGCCAACGCCGGCCAAACCACCAAGCCCGGTTTCTTCGGCAGCAACAGTCTCACCACCGAAGTCGCCGGCCTTACGCCGCTCAAGAACCCGCACCTGCGCAATGCCTATCAGAAGGTGGGCAAGTTCGGCATTCCCTTCTCGCCGGTGTGGCTCAACGGCCCGCGCTTCGGCGTCCAGCAGGGCGAACAGATCCGCGGCTTCGGCTTCCTCCACGACGGCAGTTTTGACATGATGTCGAACTTCTTCTTTGCCGCCAACTTCGGTACAGGCGAACTCCAGCCCATCCTCCCGCCCTTCGTCGGCGGCGCCATCGACAATCCCGATGGCATCAAGATGGACGCAACCGGCATCCACGAACGCGACGCCATGGAGGCCTTCGTCTTCGCCATGGATTCGAACTTCGCCCCCATCGTCGGCCAACAGGTGACAAGGACCGAGGACAACGCGGCGTCCACCAACGCCCGCATCAATCTCCTCCTCGCCCGCGCCAACGCCGATGAGTGCGAAGTCATCGCGTTCAATAGCAAGACCGGCGAAGGCTTCCTCTACCGCGGCGGCGTCTTCCTCCGAGACAAGTCCAACAAGCCCGCGTTAACCGACGCGCAACTCCGCGATCTCGCCGATAACGACACGACCATCACCTATACCGCCGTCCCCAAAGGCAGCGGCGTCCGCATGGCCCTTGATCGGGACTTAAACGGCGTCCGCAACGGCGACCAGTAGCAGCCGTTAGGGAGAGCGCGCTACCCACGCGCTCTCTCCGGTTCCCGGGCGCTAGAATAAGGGCTATGAAGCGCCTCACGGTGGAACTCATTCCCGACCCGGAGTATGGGGGGTTCACAGCTCGAGTACCCGACATCCCTGCCTATGGAGAAGGAGCAACCGAGGAAGAGGCCATCTCTGATCTCCGGGAAGCGCTCGCTGCCTACATCGAGGAGTTCGGCATTGAGGACGCAACGACTCGCCTGAACCCTCCGAGTTCGCTGCGCCAAATCGATCTGGAATTGGAAGACTTAGTTCGTGCCTAAACTGCCGCGCCCAACGGGAGCGGAAATGGTTAGGTTTCTCCAATCCCAAGGCTTTTCGGTCACCCGGATTCGGAGCAGCCACTACATCAGGTCCCGCGGAGAACTGCGCACAACGGTTCCGGTTCATGGAAACGAGACTTTGAAAATCGGCACACTCCGCGCCATTCTCCGCGATGTAGATCTCGGCGCAAATGACTTCATCCGTCTCTGGGGCGTCTGAAACCAACGCGCCCCATCGCTCCGGGCCCATTCCATCAAGGAACGGCCAGAATGAGTTCCAAGAGCGCTTTCCCGCTCTTCCCCACATTTCCAGCGTCATCGTGGTTCGACAAAATGATCACCACCGCGTCCTCCTCAATGGCACGCCAGATTACCGTAGAGAAACCGTTGATGCCCCCGCCATGCCCCACCGCCGTCCGGCCATGCACACGAGAAATCCCCCAGCCATATCCGTACTGAATCCCGTCGGCCCACTCAAGAGGATTCGGCCGAAACGCGTCCGCAATGGACTTGGCGCTCAAAACCTTGGTCGTATACAAGGCACGGTCCCATTTGTAGAGATCAAACACCGTCGAATAGAGCGAGCCCGCCGCATAGGGCTGCCCCATGTCCAGATACTCCGCGTTGATCAGCTGGCCCGCCTCACTCTTCGAGTAACCGCTGGCGCGCTCCTTCAAAATCGTGCCCGGCCAGTCGTAGCCGGTATCGGCCATCTGCAGGGGCTCGAAGATATTCTTCCGAAGGTAGTCCTGATACCTCATGCCGGTGACCTGCTCGATAATCACGCCAAGCAGAAAATACCCGGAATTGCTGTACCGAAACTTCGTCCCGGGATCGAATTGAAGAGGCCGGTCCTGAAAGCGGCGAATGAAGGAAAGTGGCGAACCAGTGCGCTCCCACATTCGTTCCCGATAGCTTTCGCCATCGGTATAGCTGGGAATCCCACTCGTGTGCGTCAGCAGATGATGAATCGTGATGCCATTCCAGGCAGGCGGAGCCGATGGAAGATACTTCGCAATCGAATCGCCCACGCGCAACTTCCCCTGCTCCTGCAATTGAAGGATCGCCGTGGCCGTGAACTGCTTCGTAATCGAACCAAGTCGAAACTTCGTCTCAGGCTTGTTGGGCACGCCGAGTTCGTGATTGGCCAGCCCATACCCCTTCGCCAGTAAAACCTCGCCGCCCCTGCCCAGCAAGACCGTACCCTCGATACCAGCAGCCTTGATATACGCATCAGCCTTCGCTGCGATGCCAGTCGCCACTTGCGCCGCAAGCGAGCCAACGAACACCACAGCGAACGCGAGCGATGCGACGGCCCTCATGGAGATGATTGTACGGTACACGCCTATTCTACTGGCGCCTTAGCCAGCAACCGCCCCTGTAACAAATCCCAGAACTCCAAATTCCCTGCCGCGGTTCCCAAAGCGACCCGATCGCCAACCGCGTCAAACACAAGATTGCTCGACGCCCTCGCCGCCTCAACAATGCGCGCCTCGCCCGTGGCCGGATTCCACACGTGAACGGGCCCTCCAGTCGCTGCATAAGCCACCCACCCGCTCGCGCCCAACAACACCAGCGAGCGCACATACCCCACGAGCGGCGGCGACGTCCCCACCGCCCGACGCGTCTCCAAGTCCCATCGATGAACACGCCCATCCTGGCTTCCCATGTAGATCGCATCACCAATTCCGACCGGGCCAAATGTCATCTCCTCCCTCGATGCCGTAAGCCGCCCCGCCAACGACGCCGAACGAAGATCCCAAACACTCGGCCAGTGCCCAGCCCATACAATTCGATGTCCATCCGCGCTGAAATCAACATCGCCCCAAATCGACGAGCAGCAATACAGCGTACGAACCGACGCCGTAGCGCGATCAATGATCTGCACCGCGCCCTTTCCATTGATCGTCAGAATCGACCGCCCGTCCGGGCTGAAGCGGACGGCCCCATAGTTGGCCTCATCCTTCCGAACAACCCGAACGCCGCCGCCCCCCGAAATCGGAACAATCGCAATGTTCCGATTCGCGACCGCCAAATAGTTCGAATCAGGCGAAAACCGCAAGTCGTTCAGATTCCCTGGAAATTCCAAAACACGCGCCGGAACCAAAGGATCTCGCAAATCCAAGATCCGAACATGCCCATTCACCGAACCGCTCGCCAGCCACCGGGAGTCCGCGCTCAGCGCGACGGACCGAACCACACGGGACGGTTCCCGATGCCGCGACAGCCCAACAATAGCAAGCACACTCGCACCAAGCCCCAAGGCGACAACAACGCCGATGACCCGGAAGCTGCGCACCCGCCCCCCTACGCCAAAATCTTCTTCACCACATTCCCATGCACATCCGTCAACCGGTAGTGCCGCCCCTGGAACTTATGCGTCAGCCGCAAATGGTCAATCCCCAAACAATGCAAAATCGTCGCATGCAAATCATGCACATGCATCGGGTCTTCCGTAATGTTGTAGCTGAACTCGTCCGTCGCTCCATGCGTGATCCCCGGCTTGATCCCGCCCCCGGCCATCCACATCGTGTAGCAGCGCGGATGATGGTCACGTCCATAATCGGTCGGCGTTAACGGCCCCTGGCAGTACACCGTCCGCCCGAACTCCCCGCCCCAAACCACCAGCGTGTCCTCCAGCATCCCGCGCTCCGCCAGGTCCTGCACCAGCGCCGCCGCCGGTTGATCGGTCGCCGCGCATTGGTTCGGCAACGCCGTCGGCAACGTCCGGTGCTGATCCCACCCACGGTGAAACAACTGCACAAACCGCACGCCCCGCTCAGCCATCCGCCGCGCCAGCAAACAGTGATACGCAAACGTCCCCGGCTTCCGCGCGTCCGGCCCATACCGGTCCACCACATGCGCCGGCTCTTTCGACAAATCACTCAACTCCGGCACCGACATCTGCATCTTGAACGCCATCTCATACTGCGCAATCCGCGCCGCCACCTCCGGGTCGCCCGTCGCCGCCTGCTGGTCCCGGTTCATCTCCGCCAGCCCATCCAGATAGTGCCGACGCATGTCCCGATCCAGCCCGCCCGGATTGCTCAAATGCAGCACCGGATCCGCCGCCGACCGCAGCTTCACGCCCTGATAACTCGACGGCAAAAACCCGCTCCCCCACACGCGGTCCGCCAGCGGCTGGTCCCCCAGCTTCGACCCCGCCGACGCCATCACAATGTACGCCGGCAGATCCTTGTTCTCGCTCCCCAACCCGTACGCCAGCCACGACCCAATCGACGGCCGCCCGGCCAGCTGAAATCCCGTCTGCAAAAACGTGATCCCCGGGTCGTGATTGATCTGCTCGGTATGCATCGACTTTATGAAGCACAGCTTATCGGCCACCTTCGCCGTATGCGGCAACAGTGAACTCAGCCACGCCCCGCTCTGCCCGTGCTGTTTGAACTCATAAATCGATTGCGCCACCGGAAACTTCGTCTGCGTCGCCGTCATCGCCGTCAGCCGCTGCCCGCCGCGGATCGATGCCGGCAACTCCGTCTTGTGCAACTCCGCCAGCCGCGGCTTATAGTCGAACAAATCAATCTGCGATGGCCCGCCGTACATGAACAGGTAAATGACCCGCTTGGCCTTCGGAGCAAAATGCGGCAACGTCCCATCGGCCGCCAGCAGCGACTGCGCCGCCGCCAAAGTCAGAAAATTTCGCCGGCTCTGCATCGTCATTACTCCTTCGTCACCGCGGCGTCGAGATTCAAAATCATGCTCGTCACCGTACTCCACGCCGCTAGCTCCGCCGGGTCCACCGCCGCAGGCCGAGGCGCCTCGCCCTGCGTCAACAATGCCGTCGCATCCGCCGGCTTCGTCCGGAACCGGTCCTGCGCATAGGCCAACATCGTCCGCAACGGCTTCGCCTCGCCCTCGCGCGGAGCCCTTGCCAACACCAGCTCAAACGCCCGCTCGATCCGCCGGTTCGTATCCGGAGCTTCCGTCAAAACCCGCTGCGCCAACACGCGCGCCGCTTCCAAAAACTGCTCGTCATTCATCAAATGCAGCGCCTGCAACGGCGTGTTCGTGCGCCCTTCGCGCACCGTGCAACTCTCGCGCAACGCCGAATCAAACGTCGCCATAAACGGCGGCGGCGAAGTCCGGCGCCAGAACGTATACACGCTCCGCCGGTACAGCCCCTCGCCCTTGTCCACCTTGTACTCGCCCCCGCCATTCTCGCCCCACAGCCCCGCCGGCTGGTACGGCTTCACCGAAGGGCCGCCCTGTTTGTTCACCAACAAACCCGCCACCGCCAGCGCCTGATCGCGAATCATCTCCGCGCTCAAACGGAACCGCGGCCCGCGCGCCAGCAACCGGTTCTCCGGATCCTTGTCGCGCAACTCCGCCGTCGCAATTGACGTCTGCCGGTACGTCTCGCTCAGCAGCATCGTCTTCCACAACCGCTTCACATTCCAGCCACTATCCATGAAGTCCAGCGCCAACCAATCCAGCAGCTCCGGATGGCTCGGGAAATCCCCCTGCGATCCGAAATCCTCCGCCGTCTTCACCAGCCCCACGCCAAACGCCATCTGCCAAATCCGGTTCACCGTCACCCGCGCCGTCAGCGGATTGTCCCGCGAAACCAGCCACTCGGCCAGCCCCAAACGGTTCGCCGGTGCGCCCGCCGGCAAGGCGTGCAAAAAGGCGGGCACCACCCGGTCCACCTTATCGCCGAACTTGTCATAGGCCCCGCGGACCCGCAGAAAAGTGTCCACCTTCTCCGCCCGCTCCGCCATCACCATCACCGTCGGAACCGTATGTTCATACGCTTCCAATTCGTCCATCCCGCGCTTCACCGCCGCCCGCGCCTCGCGCACCGACGCATCCGCGCCTAGCTCAAAAAACGCCTGCCGCAAATACTGCCGCTGCATCTCGCTGCGCTGCCCCACCGGCACCCGCGCGATCTTGCCCAACGGGTCCGGCACCGCCAGCATCATCACGTCCACCGCTCGCAGCACGCGCGAATACGCGCGGAACCCGCTGATCTCCCCGGTAAACTTCTTCTCCCATCCGCCGCCCCCGCCAAACACCAGTTTCCCCGGCCGTTTGAAGTCCTGGTTCAACGCGTCCAACGGCGCGTCCAACTCCCACGCCTCGCCGTCCACATACAGCTTCACGCCCGTCGCGTACCGGGTCCCGTCATAGGTCACCGTCACGTGGTAAGACTTGTTCTTCTCCAACGCCCGTTTGCTCTCCAGCAGCATCGCATCGTCCAGCCGCCGCACCGCGAACTGTACCTGAATCTTCCCGTTTTCGAGGTTCAATCCATACCCGGCCGGGTTCGCTTCGTCGTCCGCCATCCGGTGCAGAATCACACCGTCACCGGTCGCCGTCGTCATCCGGAACGTCAGCGAAAACCGGTCCTGAAACCCATACTCGGCATACTCGCCGGCATCCAAACTCTTCGCCCCGTCAAACCGTACCGGCGTCGCCAACAGCTCCGCCCCCAACAACTCCCGCGATTGCCACACTGCATCCGCCGCCAGACTCTTCTCCCACTTCGCCTGCGCCGCCGTCATCCGCGGCTCCATCTCCTTGAACCGCTTCTCCGCCCCAGCCAACTGCCCGCGCAGCGCGTTCAACTTCACCTCCTGGTCCGGCGTCGGCGCCGCCACCAGCGGCGGCGAATTCCCGTACTTCAAATACCGCCCCGGCTCGCCAATGTTGTTGAAGTACGAAAAGAACTGGTAATACTCTTTCTGCGTAATGGGATCGTACTTGTGGTTGTGGCAACGAGCGCACCCCACCGTCAGCCCCAGAAACACGGTCGACATCGTCTCCACGCGGTCGGCGGCGTACTCCATCAAATACTCTTCCGCCACAATCCCGCCCTCGGAATTCCCGCGATGATTCCGGCTGAACCCGGTGGCAATCTTCTGCGCCAGCGTCGCGTTCGGCAGCAAATCGCCCGCAATCTGCTCCCGTACAAACTGGTCGAACGGCATGTTCTTGTGGAATGAATCAATAACCCAATCGCGCCACCGCCACATGATCCGATCGGCGTCCGTTTGGTACCCGTTCGTATCGGCATACCGCGAAGCGTCCAACCACCGGATCGCCATCCGCTCGGCATACCGCGGACTCGCCAGCAGCCGGTCGATCACTTTCTCATACGCCCCGGCCGACGAATCGCCAACAAACCCGGCCACCTCTTCCGGCGTCGGCGGCAATCCCGTTACATCAAACGTCACGCGCCGGATCCACGTCCGCCGGTCCGCCGCGGCCGCCGGCTGCAAGCCCTCTTTCGCCAATCGCTGCCGCACAAAATAATCAATCGCGTTCCGCCCCGCCGGCACCTCCGCCTTCACCGGCGAGATGAACGACCAATGCTTCTGCCAAACCGCGCCCTCCTCGATCCACCGCTCCAGCAGCGCAATCTCGGCCTCTTTCAGGCCCGCGCCGGTATGAACCGGCGGCATCCGCAGCGCTTTATTGGCGGTTCGCAACCGCCCCAGCAACGCACTCTCCGCCGGCTTCCCCGGCACAATCGCGCGGCGCCCGCCGCCCAGGTCCCCCTTCGCCGAATCCTCGCGATCCAGCCGCAGCCGGATCCCTTTATTCGCCGCGTCCTGCCCATGGCAGCTCAGGCACTTATCAGAAAATATCGGCCGGACATCCCGGTTAAACTGCAGCGGCTGCGCGTCGGCGCGAACAGCCAGAAAAACGAAGGCGGCAATGAATGTGAATCGTCCCATTCTCTTGCCGCCCAGTATATTAAATTCTTACTTCTTGCCGATGGCGATTAACTGATTCCGGTTCACGACGTACATGTTGCCGTTCGCCGGCACCGGCGTCGAGTAGATGGAACTCTCAAGGCTCGATTCAAACAGCAACTTCTTCGTGCGCCCGGCCTGCAGCACCGCAATGTCGCCGTCCTCATCGCCCAGATACACCTTCCCGTCAATCACAATCGCCGAACCCCACACCGCCGCCAGCATGTCGTGGTTCCACAACTCCTTGCCGGTCTTGGCGTCCAAACAGTGCAAAAAGCCAGAGAAATCGGCATAGTACAGCAGACCCTCATGCAGCGCGCCGGTCGAAATCGAACGCCGGATCTTGTCGAAGTGCCAGATCAAACCGGTCTTCGTAATGTCCCCGCGCTTGGTCCCGTCGATCGCATACAAGTGCCCCGGCCCTTCCCCGTGTTCCGGGTCCTGGCCGTTGCAGATATACACAATCCCGTCCAGAATGATCGGCGTCGAGATCACTTCGTTCCGCGTCTTCGGCCAAACGGTTTCCTTGGGGTTCAGGTCAAACTCCCACAACTTCTTCCCCGAAACCGATTCATACCCGCGCAGCCAACCGTCGCCCTGGCCAATCACCACCTGCGTCACATCGCCAATCTTGCCCACCGCGGCCGACGACCACTGCCCGTGCAGAATCTTGTCGCCCACCGAGTTGTCTTCCCACACCAGCTTGCCCGTCTTCTTGTTCACCGCGATGATCGACGGCGCCTTCGGCGACGGCACGTTCACGTGGCTCTCGTCCTGGCCGTTCGAAGTCGAAACGTAAATTAAATCGCCCAGAATCACCGGCGAGCTGTTCGCCATGTTGTGCTGCGATACGCCCAACTCTTCCATCATGTCGTAGCGCCACAGAATGTCGCCATCCTTGGGGCCCGTAAACTTCTCGTCCTTCACCCCATCGTTGCCGTTCGCCATCCCCTTGATATCGGCGGCAATCACTTCCCCGCGGCTGGAGACGTAGTAAACAACGCCATTCTCCACCAGCGGTGACGAACACACGCCCTGGTACGGCCAATCGTTCACGCGGCCACTGGCCAGCTTCTCATGCGTGATCTGCCACAAAAATTCGCCGTCCGATTCGCGAAACGCCATCAGCACGCCACGGTCACCCGGCTGCTTCGGATCCCGCAGCCCTTCGTTGTTGGTGCCAACCAGCACCACACCCTCGGCCACCACCGGGTTGCCGTAGCTCTGCGAACCCAGCGTGGCCGTCCACCGGATGTTCTCTTTCGTCTTCAGGTCCCACTTATCGGGGATCCCCTTCATGTTCGAAACCATGTTGCGGTCCATGGTCCCGCCCCACATCGGCCAATCTTTCTCGACATTGCCGGCCAGCAATCCGCCGATAAACGTCGCGCCGCCCAGCAGCGCACCCAACACAGTTTTGCGTGTCATCAGTTCTTGGTCACCTTCAAGTTGTCGAAAAACACTTCAAACGGGGCATCGGCATAGATGCCCGGCGCGCCATGCCGCTCGGCCAGCGGAGCAGGATCAATCCGCTCCACCGTCCACGTCGCCGGCTCCGGCTCACTCTTCAACCAAACTTTACCCTGCGCCTTCACGCGCCCATCCGGCAAATTCTCCACGCGCAGCTTCATCGTGTACCACGTGTCCGCTTTCCATGGATACTTCGCGCCGGCCGTGCGTTGCGTCTCCGGCTGCCACGTCTGCAATTCCAGCTTCTCCGCATTGCCGAACAGCATCAGGTTGAACCGCTGCGCCACCAGCCCAACGTCACCCATCTGCCGCCGCTTCTGCGACGCCCGCACATCGGCCTGCACCGTGTAGTCGGCCATCTCGATCGGGCCCATGAACACCCGCGCCCGCTTCGTCGCCGGATTATCGGCAAACTTCGCCAGCACCTTGTTCCCCTCTTCCTGCCGCACTTCAAACTTCGTATTGCAGTTCACCCACTCCATCGGCACCTTGCCCGCGTCAATCTTCTCGAAATCCCAGCTCCAATCGAGCGGCGGAATCACCCGCGCCCGCGCCGTGCCCACAACGCCGCCAACCGTCGCCTTGATCAATCCGGCCTGCGCCACTTTGTCGCTGGCGGCTATGTACTTGCCCTCCTGCGAAATCATGCCCTTCAAGCCTTCCACGGCCCACGTCGCCTTGTCTTCGCGAATGAAATTGCCCTTCTCATCAAACAGCCGCGCGCGGAACGTGGCGGCCTCACCCGGCTTGATCATCACTTCCGCCGGCACAATCTGCACCCACTTCACCGCCGCGCCAGCCGCCGCCGTCACCGGCATCGGCAGGTTCACCTTGGCCGCCGCCTGCTTCTTCCCAATCGCGTACGTGTTCTTCGTCGTCACCAGGAAAACGCGCCCCTCGCTGATCGCCACGGAAGCGATCACTTTCTCGCCCTCTTCCTCGCTCTCGCCGGCCTTCACGAAGTTCACTTCGCTCAGCTTTTCCCCGCGGTCGTTGTGCGGCTTCAGGATGAAGAACTTCCCGTTCTCCGTGCCCACGTACAACTTCCCATCACCAAGCACCGCCGACGATTTCTGAATCGTTCCCAGGTTCAACTTCCAGATCTGCTTCCCCGTCTGCACGTCAAACGCGAACAGGTTCCCGCCGTTATCCACCTGCAAAAACCGGTCGCCGTCGATGATCGGCGAACTGAAACCCAACTGGTAGCCGGGGAAATAAAACTTCGCCTGGTCTTTCTTAAGCGGCCCGCGCAACGTCGCATCCACCGCCGTGAACAGACCCATCTCGTTCGTGTCCAGATTCTCTTCGCTGTGCGTGATGTAGGCCGTCTTCCCGTTCACCACAACGCCGGAATTCAACCCGCGCTTGGACACATCGAACCGCCACAACGGCTCGCCCGTCTGCGCCTTAATCGCATGCGCGTTCCCGTCGCCGCCGCCCGCGATTAACTGCCGCACGCCGTCAATCTCGGCGATGATGGGCGGCGAATACGTGGTGTCGTAGGGGCGCCCGCCGGGCGCGCTTAAATAAACCAGCTCGCCATTCTTCCGGTCAAACGCAAAGAACCGGTGTCCCGCGCGCGAAAACTGGCCCCAGCCCGTCGACACGCCACTCACAATCACCAGATCGCCGTCGATAACCGGCGAAACCGTGCGCCCGCCGTGCGTCGTCACCAACGCATAATCTTCCACCAGCGACCGTTCCCAAACCTTCTTCCCGTCTCGCGAAAAGGCCGTCAGCATCCCATGCACGCTATAGACGTAAACGTTGCCCGACGCCGGATCCACGGAGGGCGACGACCACGCCGCCCGGTGCGGCGGCACGTCGCTCAGCCACATGTTGATCTTCTGTTCCCACAGCAGCTTGCCCGTGTCCGTGTTCAGACACACCAGCCGTTCCTGCAGCGTTTTCGCCCCGCCCGCCGTCGTCAAAATATAGACGTGATCCCCATGCACCACCGGCGCCGAACGCCCGCCAACCGGAGCCTTCCACGCCAGGTTCTCCCCCGCCGGCGACCACGACGTCGGCAGCCCCTTCTCCGGGGACCTCCCGTCGCGGTTCGGTCCGCGCCAGTCAACCCAATCCGCAAAAAGGGGGGTTGCTATAAATAGAAGGGAACAAATCTTCGCTGTGTGCGTTGAGTGAAAAAGAGGCCGCATGAAACTATCCCTGATTATAGTGCTGATCGCTACGGTGTTGTTTGCCGCCGAGCCCGGTGAAGACCTGCAAGTCGCCGCCCGTCGCGGACAACTCGCCGAAGTCAAAAAGTTGCTCGATGCCGGCGCACCCCTCGAATCGAAAAATCAATACGGAGCCACTCCGCTCTACCTCGCCGTCTTCAACGGCCACACCGAAGTCGCGCTCTTCCTGCTCGAAAAAGGGGCCAACCCGAACGTCACCGATACATTCTATAAGTCGTCGATTCTCGACAGCGCGTTACAGAAAGAGCGGGCGGAAATCGTAAAAGCTCTCATCGCCCGCGGCGTCCCCGTCTCCCCCCGCCAGCTCAACATGGTCGTCGGCGGCGGCAACACTGCCACCCTGCAGGCGGTCCTCACGGCCCCGTTCAAACCGGAGGATCTCACCGCCGCCCTCAAAGCCGCCATCCAGGTCAAGAAGGATGACGCCGCCGCCATCCTCCGCAAAGCAGGCGCCGTGGAGCCCAAAATCGTCAACGTCTCCAAGGAAACCCTCGCCTCCTACGCCGGCGACTACGTTTCCGCCGCCATCCCCCTCGGCCTCAAAATCATCGCCGATGGCGATAAGCTCAAGGGCCAGGGCGACGGCCAACCCGAGTTCCCCCTCTCCACCGACAGCCCCACAGAATTCTCCTTCGCCATGGCCGGCATCCGCATCGTCTTCGACGGCAAGGGCGGCTTCATGCTCAACCAGGGCGGCCGCGATTTCGCGTTCGTCAAGAAGGGTTCCGCCTCCGCCCCCGTCACCCGCAAGGTGCCTGATACAACCCTCGCCGCCTATAACGGGACGTACTCGACCACCATGGCCCCCATGGAAATCAAAGTCTCCGGCACCGATGGTCAACTCTACATCGAGCCCACCGGCCAACAGCGCATCCCGCTCAAGTCCGAATCCGACACTGAATTCACCTTCGGCCCCGCGGGCCTGAAACTCGTCTTCGCCAAATCCGCCTTCACCCTCTTCCAGGGCGGCAAAGAAATCCCGTTCACCAAAAAGGACGCGCAGTGAAAGCCCTTCTCGTACTCGCCGCCACTATCACCGCCGCCACCGCCGCCGAATCCTGGCCCCAGTTCCGCGGCACCAACGCCAGCGGCGTCTCCACCTCCGAAAAAGCCCCGCTCAAGTGGAACGGGGAAAAGGGCGAAAACGTCCTCTGGAAAACCGCCATCCCCGGCCTCGGCCTCTCCTCGCCCGTCGTCTATGGTGACCGGATCTACGTCACCTCCGCCATCTCCGCGGACGCAACCGCCAAGGTGAAGCACGGCCTCTACGGCTCCACCGAATCCCACGCCGACACCAGCAAACACCAGTGGAAGGTCTACGCCGTCGATCGTAAAACCGGCAAAATCGTCTGGGAACAGACCGCCGCCGAAGGCGCCCCCAAAACAAAGCGCCACCCAAAAGCCACACAAGCCAACCCCACACCCGCCACCGATGGCACTCACGTCGTCGCCTGGTTCGGCAGCGAAGGCCTCTACACCTATGACGCCGCCGGAAAGCTCCTGTGGAAGAAGGATCTCGGCATCGTAAACGCCGGCTGGTTCTTCGAACCGGACTACGAGTGGGGCACCGCCAGCTCGCCCATCATCTACAACGGCGCCGTCATCGTCCAAGTGGACCGCCAAAAAGACAGCTTCATCGCCGCCTACGCCCTGAAAGACGGCAAAGAACTCTGGCGCACCGCCCGCCCCGAAATCCCCACCTGGGGCACCCCCACGATCGTCACCAGCAAAAACAGCGTCGAACTCGTCACCAACGGCACCAAAGCCGTCCGCGGCTACGATCCCAAGACCGGCAAAGAACTCTGGAGCGTCGGCCCCAACTCGGAAATCACCGTCACCACGCCCATTTTCGCCAACGACCTGATCTTCGTCAGCAACTCCTACCCGCCCATCCAGAAGACCTACGCCATCAAGCCCGGCTCCCAAGGCGATCTCGCCAAGGAAACCGCCGCCATCGCCTGGTCGAAGCCCAAGGGTGTATATATGCCCACGCCAGTCGCCTATCAGGACTCGCTCTACATCATCCAGAACAACGGCATTCTCAATGCCTACGCCGCCAAAACCGGCGACGCCGTCTACCAGCAGCGCATCGGCAACGGCGGCGCCTACTCGGCCTCACCCATCGCCGCCGCCGGCCGGCTCTATCTGACTAGTGAAGACGGCGAAATCCACGTCATCAAAGCAGGCGCCACCTACGAACTGCTGGCGACGAACCCGATGGGCGAAGTCCTGATGGCCACGCCAGCTCTGGTCGACGGCACCCTCTACGTCCGCGGCATGCAGCACCTCTTCGCCATCGCCGAAAAGTAAAAGTAAAGGTCCGCGCCCTCACCCTACCCCTCCGGGGACATGGCGGGCAGAACCCCCAACAAAGTTCGGCCCGCAACCCAACAACAGCCGTGTCCCCAGAAACGCGATACTACCCGCAGAAGCAGAAGCAGAAGCCAAACTAACCCTACCCCTGATAAAAGCCCTTAACCTTATTCCCCTCATCCCGGTTCGGCGCTTTCAAATGCTGCAACTTCCCATACGGCAGCGCCATCAACTCTGACGCCATCTGATACGCGTCCGGATAAATCGCAATCTCCACCGGCCCCGACGCCCCTTCAATCTTCTGCTTCATCTCCGGCGTCACCACCACCAGCAGAAAAATCGAATTGTCCGACTTCTTGTGCATCTCGAAGCTCAAGTACGGGTTCTTCGCGAACAACCCGCAATCCAGCGTCTGCGGCGCATACGTAAACCCATAAATCCCGCCGCGCGCATACTTCAAAATGTCGCCTTCCGCCTCGCCTTGCACGAGTTGGACACCATTCTGGCTCCGAAGCGCCTGACGCGCCTGAGCTACTTTCGCTTTAACGGCCTCGGAGACTTCGACCGGAGCAGGAGTGATATTGACCATGTTTCGTATTATCGCAATTTACAGCCCCGGGTCGATACAATACCCCAATGCGATTCGGACTGCTGCTTGTCCTCTTAACCACCCTCCCCGCCTGGACCCAGGATTTTGACCTCGTAATCCGTGGCGGCCGCCTCATAGACCCCCGCAACAACCGCGACGGCCAATTCGACGTCGCCATCCGCAACGGCCTCATCGCCGCCATCGAGCCGAATATCCCCGCCAACCGGGCCAAAAAGTCCATCGACGCCGCCGGCCTCCTCGTCACCCCCGGCATGATCGACCTCCACGTCCACGTCTTCTACAACTCCGCCATCCCCAACGCCTGGGCCGGCGACAACTCCGTCCAGCCCGACGCCTTCTCCTTCCGCACCGGCGTCACCACCATGGTCGACGCTGGCTCCTCCGGCTGGCGCAACTTCGAACAGTTCCGCACCACCGTCATCGACCGCTCCAAAACCCGCGTCTTCGCCCTCGTCAACATCGCCGGCTTCGGCATGATCTCCGACGCCACCGAACAACACGACTTCGATCCCGACGCCGTCGCCAAACTCGCCGCCAAACACAAAGATGTGATTGTCGGCGTCAAGTCCGCCCACTACCAGGCCCCCGACTGGGAATCGGTCGACCTCGCCGTCGCCGCCGGCACCAAAGCCAACATCCCCGTCATGGTCGACTTCGGCTACTTCCTCCCCCAGCGCCCCTACTACAAGCTCGTCAACGAACATCTCCGCCCCGGTGACATCTCCACCCACATGTACCGCGGCCCCGTCCCCTACGTCGACGAACAGGGCAAGCTCTACCCCTACCTCCTCGAAGCCCGCAAACGCGGCGTCCGCTTCGACGTCGGCCACGGCGGCGGCAGCTTCGTCCTCCGCAACGCCGCCGGCTCCATCAAGAACGGCTTCTACCCCGACACGATCTCCTCCGATCTCCACAACGGCTCCATGAACGGCGCCTTCATGGACCTCCCTGCCCTCATGTCGAAACTCATGGCCCTCGGCCTGCCGCTCAAAGAAGCCATCCGCGCAACGACATCCACCCCCGCCGAAGTCATCAAGCACCCCGAACTCGGTCACCTCGCCGTCGGTGCCATCGCCGACATCGCCCTCCTCGGCGTCATGAAAGGCGAGTTCGGCTACTGGGACAACAACACCGGAAAGGTCATCGGCAAGGAACGCCTCTTCTGCGAAATGACCCTGAAGAGCGGAGCCGTCATGTGGGATTGGAACGGCCGCATGGGCGTTGATTACAGAACGCTCCCCCCCACCTACGGCATCCGCCCCGGTGTCGATCAAATCCTCGTCCCCGGCGGCAAAAAATGAAGTTAACCGTCGCGCTGCTCTTCGCGCTAGCCCTCCACGCAGCCGACCCGGTCCGCGTCCGCCTCGTCACCGGCGGCCACAACCACGACCCGGAGTTCTACCTCCCCTTCATCAACGAACCCCGCATGGCCGTATCCGTCGAACCGCACCCTAAGGCCTACCAGGGCAACCCGAAGAACATCGACGTCCTGGTCCTCTACGACATGACGAAGGTGTCGGACCCGAAGACCCGCGAATGGCTAAAGGCGTACGTCGAATCCGGCAAGGGCCTTGTCGTTCTCCACCACGCCATCTGCAGCTTCGAGGATTGGGAATGGTGGGGCGACGAAGTCGTCGGCGCGCGTTACCTCAACACCCCCAGCCGCGGCCTCCCGCCATCGACGTTCTTCCACGATCTCGAACTCGACATGCAAGTCGTCAAGAAGCACCCCGTCACCTCCGGAACCGACAACTTCCACATCCACGACGAGACCTACAAGGGCATGTGGTTCGCCAAAAACCTGGACCTGCTGATCACCACAAAACACGAAAAAGGCGATGGCCCCATCGCTTGGCTCGGCCCCTCAAAGACGAACCGCGTCGTCGTCCTCCAAGGCGGCCACGACAAGCAAGCCCACCTAAACCCCAACTGGCAGCGCCTCGTCAAAAACGCCATCCTCTGGGCCGCCCAACGGGACACCCCCGCGCGATAGGTGCCTGGCTCCGGGCAGCCAGCCCCCGCACAGACACACAACGTCCCGACCCGGTGCCAGGCACCGAGGGAAAGGGAACTACGCCCCCGCCGGGCGCAACTTCAGCAGTTCCTCGTTAATCGCGCGAAGAGTCTGCAGCACCGATTCCACTTCGGACTTCAGGTCCGGCGAAGCCAGTCGCGTTTCGGCCAGTTGCAGAATGGCTTCAGCCTCCTCGCGCTTGCCGTCCAGAATGGCCGCCGCCGCGGCGCTGACCATCGCATTGCGAAGGATGTAGGCCTGCTGCTGCTGGGCGACGGCGTTCTGCACGCCCAGCGCCAGCGCGTGGGCGATGGTCTGGCACGCCGCCGCCGCGACCAGGCCGGCGGAGGCGCCGTTGACGCTCGCGTTAATCTGCGCAACAGCGTCGGTAATTTGCTCGTTCAGGGCGTTTTCTTCGCTCACTTCCCCGCTCCCAATATTCTGGCCACCGAACGTGCCGAAACGGCGTCCATCAGGATGTTGGCGTTCTGTTGCTGTGTCACCGCGTTGGCCGCCGCCAGCGCCAGCGAATGGCTCAGCGCCACTTCCAACATCGCCAGCGCCTGCGCCGGGGCCACACCCAAAACCTGCACATTGGCCTGCGTAACGGCATCAGTGATCTGGCTGTTAACCGCGGTGGGGAAAGCCATTTACTTCCCACCCACCAGCAGTTGCACACACTTGGCGGTCACCGCGTCGGCAACCACGTTCAATTGCTGTTGCGCGACAGTCGCGTTCTGGGCGGCGAGGCCCAACGATTGCGTCGAAGCCTGAAAGAGCGACGCCATGGCGAGAGCCGGCGCACTACCGACAACTTTCACCCCGGACTGCGTCACCGAGTCGGTAACCTGATCGTTCACTGCCGTTGGCATGGCCATCGGGAGGTCTCCTTATTGCCCGCCGGTGAGCAGCGCCACGCACCGCGTCGTCGCCGCCTGCGCCAACAAGTGGCCCTGCTGCTGGGCGTTCACAGCGTTCTGGGCTGCAAGGCCCATCGACTGGGCGATGGCCTGATAAAGACTGCCGGCGGCAAGCGCCGGAGCGTGGCCCAGCGTCTCGACGTTCGACTGCGTGACGGCGTCGGTAATCTGGCTGTTTACTGCGGTCGGAAATGCCATGAATTTGTAACCTTTCTATTCAACCTTTAGCCCGTGTTTCATACCCGCGACGGCTTCCGCAACGGCGGTTTCAGCGGCCTGCATCGCTTCCTGAACGGAAATCGGCTCAGGCATTTTTGCCGGAAACAATGGCACTGCAGGCTCCGCGCCGGATACTGGCTCGTCAGGCATAACAACGTCCTCCAAACACACTATTCCATCGAATTACGTAAACAATCTTATGAGAATATATCTGGAATTGTGGCTATCGGCAAGAACTTTCTGAAGAACATTCGGGAGCTGATCGGGAGGTACCCGCCAACGCCGGAATCCGCCCGCGCAGGCACTGAGGCTAAGGCTGGGCTTGTTGATTGATGAGCGCAGTGATAACCAAATCCGCCAGATCGTCCATACCCTCTTTTCCCTTGGCTATTCCGCTCCGTCGAAGTCGGGCAACGACGATGCCGTGATTAGGGAATATCATCAGATTCTGCCCGCCATCACCCGAGTGACTCACGACCAGCGGCAAAGGGAATTTGTCATTCCAGGTTAGAAACCACAACAGGCCGACTCGTGGATTCACTGCCTGGGAAGAGGCCAATGCCGACTGCTTCACCCAATCCTCACTCAAAATGCGAGCCTTTAGAGCATAAGTCGTTTGTAACCAAACACTTAGCTGTCACACGTTGTAGCGATTGACGCCACACGTTTTCCTGTGTAGAATAGCAGCAATTGAGGCCGAACCGCGTATTTTCAGCAGTTTGGCTCAGTGCGGGCCGCTATGGAAAACAGCTTTGAGCAGACGCTGATAAAGATTGCTTCTGTCAACTCCATTTGGCCCACTTTGATGCTTTGATTTGGCCCACCCTTGGGGTTAGTAGTGCTCCTTGGGGCCTGCCTCTGCCCGGCCCTGCGGCGCCCGGAGGGCGACGCGTTTAGGGC
>JBIKOG010000407.1:0-4474 GCA_044358225.1 Bryobacteraceae bacterium
TTCCCAGCGCCATACCCAATTTTACCGGGGAACATTTCCCCCTTCAATTGTTTTCGCCCGCTCAGCCGACTTTAACCACGGGCTGCTAGGCAGGGCCAGCAGAAGGGCTCTACGAACTTACACTCCTCCACTCGAATCACATACAATCCAATCCCTACCCCAACCCCCTACCCCTTCAACTCCTCAATCTGCTTAGTAGCAATCCCAACCGGCCGATCAACCGGAATCCCCGCACAAGCAAGCAGCGTAGTCAGCAAATCCCCCTGATTCCCCTTCGTATCCGCAAAAAACCGGCCCGTCCGAATAGAACCCCCACCCTTCCCGGCAATAATAAACGGCAGATTCTCACGAGTATGCTTATTCCCATCCTCAAGCCCGGATCCCCACATCATGATGCAGTTATCGAGCAGCGTTCCATCAGCCTCCCGCAGAGCCGCCATCTTCTTCACCATATAAGCGAACTGCGCAATATTGAACTCCGTGATTAGCGCCACCTTGCGAACCTTTTCCGGCTCGTGATTGTGATGCGTATTGGAGTGATGCTGGTCGTTGAAACCCAACTCCGGATACGACGCCCCATTCGGCGTGGAGCCAATGTAAGTACTAACACGAGTCGTATCGGTCTGGAACGCGAGTATGTTCAAATCGCACATAACTTGCATATACTCGCTCCGCTTGTCGCCCTCCGGAATCCTTACCTCGATCGGCGCCGAATCGGAGGCGTGACGCTTACTCGGGCGCAGGCCGGCCTTCTCCAAAGCGGCCTCTTTCTGCCGAAACTCGATCGCGGCAATCCGCCGCTCCACCGAACGAACGCTGTCCAAATACTCATCTAACTTCCGCTGGTCCGAAACCGGCAACGTACGCCGAAGATCCTTGGCGCCGCTCAGCACGATGTCCAACAAACTCCGGTCCAACGCACCCAGCGGCGACGAGGCCCGCGTGCCGCCGCCCTGCTCCTGCTTATTGAACAGGCGATTCAGCACGTTGCGGGGATTCACCTCCGCCGGCAACGCCTGCGTCGGAGAACGAAAGCTGCAGTGCGAGTAATAACCCTCATTCAGGCCCTCCTGGTTCTCCTTCCAGGTCTGCGGCATCGTGGCCAACTCCAACGACGGCAACGCGGTGAAAGCCCCCAGGTGGTTGGCGGCAATCTGGTCGGCGGAAATGGCGATATTGATCTCGTGGCGCTTGGCCGCGGCCGGCAACATCGCCGTCAGCCAGGTCGATAACTCCAGCGCGTGCGGCGCCCCATTAAAGGGAGAAATAGGAACGCCGGAAATCCCCTTCATCAGGACACACTGATCGAGTACCGGCCGCAACGACTGCAGCGCCGGCGGCGGCGACGAAAGAAAACTCTCCGCCGTGGCAGGCCAAAACTGATCCATAATCACGCCGTGCGGCATGTACATGAAGCCAAGCCGCACCGGCGGTTTGTTCGCCTTGCCATTGGGAGTGTCGGCCCAGCCCATGGTATCCAGCAACGGAAGGCCGAGCGAAACTCCCATCCCCTTCAGACAAGCACGCCTGTTAATTCTTTTCACTGGGCCTCCCCGGTTCTTCGATTCGCCGATATGTAAACGGATAACTCGTAATGACTTTCGTTATAAGCGCCCGCATGCGATACCCATCGCCGGCCAACTCATCCATCATGTCATCCACGACAATTTCGTCATAGCCTTCTAACTTACGTCCCAACGCGTAGGCCAGCAGCTTCTCCCCCAGACTGCGCGCAATGTCACGGTCTCGCCCGGAGAGAATCGCCTTCAAATCCGCGGGGCCCGAAAAGCGCTTTCCACCCGGCAGCTCACCGGTTGTGTCAATCGCCTGGCCATTCTGATCCCGCTCGCGCCATCGGCCGATCGCATCGAACTTCTCCAACCCGAACCCAATCGGGTCCAAAATCTGATGACAATTGGCGCAAACCGCATTCGTACGGTGCAGTTCGGTCCGCTGCCGAACGGTCATGTTGGCGACCGTCGCCTGGTCCTGTTTGTCCAGCGCCGGAACGTCCGGCGGCGCCGCCGGCACATGCTCCCCCAGCACCTGTTCCAGCACCCACACGCCCCGCTTCACCGGGCTCGTGCGATTGGGGAAGGAAGTGGCCGCCAAAATGCCCGGCATGCCCAGCACGCCCCCGCGATTGCCATCGCTCAGCCGCACCTTTCGCATCGCCGCGCCCTTCACCGTTTTCTCCAGCCCGTAAACCCCAGCCAGCGTTCCATTCAGATACGTGAAATCCCCATCCACAAACCGGATCACTTTTTCGTTGTCCCGAACAACGCTCTGGAAGAACAGCCGCACTTCGTCGTACATCGCCTCCCGCATCCCGGCAGTCATCTGCGGAAACAGCTTCGGATCGAAGACCTGCTGCCGCAAACCGCCGACGCGCAACCACTGGGCGCCGAAGCCATCAAACAAGGCGCGGGAACGCGGATCGTCCAGCAACCGGTTCACCTGCGCCGTCAGCACCGCCGGCTCATGCAGCGTCCCGGCGTCGGCCAGAGCCATCAACGCCTCATCCGGCATCGTCGCCCACAACAGATAGGAAACCCGCGAAGCAAGCTGATAATCGTCCAGCCGCACAATCCCGTTGCTCGACTCAGCCACACCAGCCGGAGTAATAAAGAGAAACTGAGGGGAAACCAGCACAGCCTTCAGCATCAGGTGCAGCGACTGCGTGTGATCCAGGCTGTTCCGCCGTCCCAGCTCGTAAGCCGCCACCAGCACGTCCAACTCCGCCTCCGTCGGCGGACGTCGATACGCCTTCCTGGCCAGCGACCGCGCAGCATCCCGCGGATTCTTACCGGATGCAACAGCGGCGCCAAACAGCCGCTTCGACAGTTCCGCCCTCTGGGCGCTTGGCTGCGCCGCCATCTGGGCCAGCACCTGATCGGCGATGGCCAGAAACTGCTCCAACTGCAGCGACGAGAGCGAATTCATATAGCCCTGACCGCTCACCTCACTCGGCAACCCATCGGCCACAGCCGGGTCGACGCCGAACAAATCCCGCAGCGTGTTGCCATACTCCGTCTTGGTCAACCGCCGGATCACGAACGGTCCCGGGTCTTTATCACTCAGGTACTTCAACTTCGTCAGCCACTCACTGAACATGCGCCGGTCAGCTTCGTCCGGCTGGCGCATGTTTTGGGGCGGCATGTCATGCGCCTTCACCCGGGCGTCCGCGCGCTTCCACTGATCAGTGAAGGCCGCGTGACCGGGAGCCTTCAGCGCCGGTGAGAAATTCACCCCTGCCCGAGTCGGCCGTCTGTTCTGATGGCACTGCAAGCAATAGGTGTTGATAAACGGCGTGACGCGGCTTCGAAAGAACTGCTCGGCCTCCGCCTTCAAGGCCTCGTGATCCGCAGCCAGCAACCCGCCATGCGACGCCAAGCACAGAACCACACAGAAGCGTACCGAAACCGGCAGCTTCAAACGAAAATGGCTCGCAAGAGCAGTTGCCATGGACGACAGAATTCTCCGAGCAAAGTCTATCACGCCACGGGGGTTACATCGCGCGTGCCAGGCGCCGATAAGCGTATCCCCAGCGTCATGTCGAGCTCCCGCCCGCGAGCCCCATGATCAACAAACCACCCGAACCCCGCACCGAGCCAAGGTCGCGTCATTGCTCACCAAAGTTTCCAGTTCGACCAACCCGCCCAGTGCGACCACACGTGCCCATCTGTAGCCCAACGCGCCCACCACGCCAGCGGGTCCGCCAGTAGCGTTCGCGGTTTCGACCACTGAATCAGCGGTTCCCAGACGCGTGCAACGCTGGCAGACACAAGGACCACCCCGGAATACCCAAACAAGCGTGTGGGTATCAACCAACACTCGCCCAACGGCGCCGTCGGTTCCACTCGCCGGTCGCCCAGGCCTCCGCCTCCTCATCACTCATCGGCGCCCACCACGCGTCCCCCTCAGGCACCAACAGACACTCCCGCGCCACACCAAACGGAAAACCAACGTCCTGCGCTTCCCAAGCACCCATACCGGCCAATCTACCGCCTCCCCAAGAAAAACACAACCGTCGCCAACCCCAGTCCCAACCCCAGAAATTCCCCCATCCCACACCAAATCAACAACTTACCAAACCACACCCCCGGAAATTCCTTGACAACCTGCTATAATGAAAGAGTAGGGGCATGTATGCACGCAACGTACATGCCCTTTTCTTATTCCGGTAGTCACCCCAAACCTACCACCCGCGACACATCACCCACCGAAACCCTCGACTCTCCGCGCCGCCCCAGCGCCGAGAGTCGACCGGACGGGGCCTAACAATACCGCAAATTCAAGATGAATTCGGGAACAGTACCAAACACGGCCGGCCCCAGCGCCGCGAAAACGCGGAAATAACCCAAGAAACGTTGAAAAAAAACAACTTACTCACTGGGATATTCCATTTACGACCCAAAAATACCAACGACCCACCCCCACACCCCCACCAAAACCCGAAAACATAACCCAAGCA
>JBIKOG010000467.1:0-2777 GCA_044358225.1 Bryobacteraceae bacterium
TTCTCCACCCCCAGCGCCTGGTTCACCAGCTCCTGCCGCAGCCGGTACCCAATCCAGTCCGCGCTCGCAAACCACTCCCCCAACGCCGGCTGCACCCGGTTCGCCGACAAAAACGCCCGGAACTTATCCAACATATCGGACGGCACCGAATACTTCGGACCGATCTCCGGCTTCCCCCGCAAATACTCCGTCGCAAACAGCGTATACGCCCCCGACCCCTCCAAAAAATGCTCCAGCCGCTTCACCACCGGCGGCTGCACCCCAAGGTCCGGCTCAATCCCGCCCCCGCCCCGCACCGGCCGCCCCTTGTCGGTCTTGAAAACCTCCGCCGGTTTCTGCGTCGAATGCTCCAACTGCATCCCCTCCAGCGGCTTCTGAATCGACCGCCCGCTCGGCGTATAGTAAAACGCCGTCGTCAGCGCCAACGCCGTCTCCTCCCGCAGCGGCATCACATTCTGCACCAGCCCCTTCCCGAAGGTCGGCTCGCCCACAATCACCGCCCGGTCGTGGTCCTGCAACGCGCCCGACAGAATCTCCGCCGCGCTCGCCGTCTTCCCCGTCACAATCACCGCCATCGGGAACTCGTACGGCTTCGCAATCGCCGGCACCTTCTCCTCCGCGCTCACCCGCCGCCCCTTGGCCGACAGCACCACCTGCCCCGGCTGCAAAAACAGCGCCGCCGCGTCCAACGCCGACGACACCGCCCCGCCCGGATTCGTCCGCATGTCCAACACCAGGCCCTTCAATTTCGCCCCGCCCAGCTTCTCAATCGCCGCCTGCATATCCCGCGCCGTGGCCTCGTCGAACGACGCCACCCGCAAGTACCCAACCCCCTCTTCAAGTAAAAACGCCCGCTCCACGCTCGGCGCCTGCATCTCCTGCGGCGTCAGCGTAAACGTCAACGGCCGCGCGTTCCCCGGCTTCCGCACATGCACCAGCGCCTGCCCCTGCCGCGCCTCGGTCAGCACCTGCATCAACTGCTCCGGCGTCAACGGCCCCAGCGCAATGTTATTAATGGCGAGAATCTCATCCCCGGCGCTGATCCCGCTCCGCTGCATCGGCGTCCCGGGGAGCGTCTGCAACACAATCACTCGCCCCGGCAGAATGCTGACGACGCTCCCAAACCCCTTCACCTCGCTCCGCTGCATCCGCTTCAACTGCGCGAACTGCTCCGGATCCAGAAAGGCCGAATGCGGATCCAGCCGCCGCAGCATCCCCGGAATAATCCCCCCATAAAAGGCCTTCTCGCTGTTCACCGGATCGGCGCCATGGTCGCTGACGATCTTCAAAACCCCGAAGATCTTCCGGACAGACGCCTCCAGCTCGTCCTGCGCACTAAGGACGCCAGCCGCGGCCAGGAATAGGAACAGAAGGATTCGCACTGGTTACTTGGAGTAGCGCGTCGCCTTCTTGGTTTCATGGCGTTCCAACGCCAACCCGATCAGCCGGTCCAACAGCTCCGAATACGGCACACCCGTGTACTCCCACATCTTCGGATACATGCTAATCGAAGTGAACCCCGGAATAGTGTTCACCTCATTCACAAAGAACTGCCCCGTCGCCCCATCCATCAGGAAGTCCACCCGGCTCATCCCCTGCACCTCGCAAGCCCGGCAAGCCGCCACCGCCAACCGCCGCATTTCCGCCGTCTGCTCAGCCGACAACTTCGCCGGCAGCTCAATCACCGCTTTATCCAACAAATACTTATCTTCGTAATCATAGAACTCCCGCGACGGCAAAACCTCGCAAGGAATCGACGCCTCAATCGGGTCATTCCCCAACACGGCGCACTCAAATTCCCGGCCGATCACCGCCCGTTCGATGATGATCTTGACGTCATACTCCGCCGCCACCCGCAGCGCCTCTTCCAACTGCGCCCGGTCCTTACACTTCGCGACGCCAACGCTAGACCCCAAATTCGCCGGCTTCACAAACACCGGATACCCAAACTGAGCCTCGACAGCGCCAGCGTCGAGATGTCCCCGAAACTGCGTCGCAAACTCAACAACCGGAAGCCCATGAGCCCGGCAAACCTGCTTCATGACTTCCTTGTCCATCGCGAGCGCCGAAGCCAAAACCCCCGGCCCAACATAAGGAAGGTCGGCCAACTCGAGCAACCCCTGCATCGTCCCGTCCTCACCGAAGGTCCCATGCAAAGCGGGAAAGACGACATCGATCGAGCCATTCGCCCCCGGCTGCGGCAAGAGAGGCCCAGGCTGCCATTCGCCCGACTTGGAGATAAAAATCTCCTGGACGTCATACTTCTCCCGATCGAGCGCCGCCAAAATCGACTTAGCGGATCGCACCGAAATCTCATGTTCTCCCGAACGTCCGCCATAAACCACAGCCACAGTAATCTTCATAAAATCCTCTTCCCGTCGGCACGCCATTCCAGCCCGACAACAGCCCCACTCCCGCAAAACAGCCCGGCACCGAGGTCTGCACGCCAGCCGCGCGCACCGCAACACCCACGTCCCCAACGCACCCCATCGCGCGCTCCACCAAACACCCCGGCAACTACATCCACACGATCCCCAGCACCGGCAGCCAGATCCGCACCCCATTCGCGCGCACCACCCCAGCGCGCACCGGTATCACCCCACCCGTCAAACTTCCCATCGCGCGCACCATGCAGCAGCCCGGCATCCAATTCCACACCAGCCCAGCAGCGCTCACACTTCCCAACTCGCGCACAATCCCCAGACCCAGCAGCCAAGTCCGCACCACCCACGCGCGCACCCGCCTCCCCCCACCCGCCCAAGACCCCAACGCGCGCA
>JBIKOG010000321.1:0-7238 GCA_044358225.1 Bryobacteraceae bacterium
ACCCCCGCACCTCCCCATCCGCCCAAGCCCCCGGTAACGCCGGCAGCAAATGAATCTCCCCCGAGTGGCTCTGCAACAGCATCTCGCTAATCCCCGCCGCCCCGCCAAGATTCCCGTCAATCTGAAACGGCGGATGCGTGCTAAACAAATTCGGCAAAACCGATTTCGTCAACAACGCCTCCACGTCCGCCCACGCCTTCTCCCCCTCCTCCAGCCGCGCCCAGAAATTGATAATCCAAGCCCGGCTCCAGCCCGTATGCCCACTGCCCGAAGCCAGCCGCCGCTCCAATGAAACCCGCGCCGCCCGCGCCAACTCCGGCGTCCCCCGCACCGTAATCTGGTCCGACGGATGCAGCGCGAACAACTGCGAAATATGCCTGTGCCCCGGGTCCGGCTCATCGTAATCTTCCAGCCATTCCATCAACTGCCCATGCTTCCCCACCCGAGGCTTCACCAACCGCCCCCGCGCCCGCGCCAACTCCGCCCGCAGCCCGGGCTCCACACCCAAAATCTCCGCCGCCGCAATGGTCCGCGTAAACAACAAATACGCAATCTCCGAATCCATCGACGGTCCCATCACCAACTTCCCCACCGCCCCATCCCGCGTCCGGTACCGGTTCTCCGGCGATATCGACGGCCCCGTCACCAACTCGCCCCCCGGCCCCTCCGTCAAATGATCCAGCAAAAACAGCGAGGCCTCCTTCATCACCGGAAACCCCCGCCGCGCCAAAAACTCCCGGTCCCGCCCATAGTCGAAATGGTCCCAATAATGCAGCGCCAGCCACGCCCCACCCATCGCCCAGATCCCACTTCCCACCCCATCAATCGGCGTCGCATGCCCCCAATAATCCGTGTTGTGATGCAGCACAAACCCCCGCGCCCCATACATCGTCCGCGCCACCCGCCGCCCGTCCTCCATTGCCCGTTCCACCAAATCAAACAACGGCTCATGCAACTCCGCCAAATTCAAAACCTCCGCCGGCCAGTAGTTCATCTCCGTGTTGATGTTGATCGTGTACTTGCTATCCCAAGGCGGCTCCAGCGACGCATTCCACAACCCCTGCAACGTCGCCGCCTCCGTCCCCGGCCGCGAACTGGCAATTAACAAATACCGCGCAAAATCCCAATACAAATTCGCCAGCTTCACATTCGCCGCCGCCGAATCCAGCTTCAACGAAGCCCGTCCAAACAGCCGCGAATAGTCCGCCACATGCGCCCGCCGCAGCGCCTCAAAATCCCCCTCCGGAACCCCACTCTCCGTAGTAATGAATAGCGTCGCCTCATCCGCCCCCGTCACCACTAATTCCTCCCCGCTAGCCCGCATTCCCCCGCCAACCAAACCAATCCGCACCTGCGCCCGAAACCGCGCCCCCGCCCGTGGCTCCGCCGCCTGCCGCTCCCCGTGCGGCAACGCCTGCCCCTCCAACACCAACAAATCCCCCCGCGCCGAAGCCACCGCGTCCGCCTCCCGCCGCATCCGCGCCCGAAACGAAACCGCCCCCTTCTTGTCACTCCGGATCCGCATCGCAATCACGCGCCCCGGATAGCTCGCAAACACCTCCCGCGTATACGCCGCTCCAAACGTCTTGTATCGAACCGTATGAACGGCAGTCGACAAATCCAACTTCCGCTCATACCCCGACACCTGGTCATGCCCCGGAAAATGCAGCAGCAAATCCCCGACAGGCTGATACGGCGGCATCCGCCGCGGCTTCGAAATAATGTCCCGCTCCGCCAGCGCCTCCGCCTCCCGCACCTTCCCCGCCCACAACAACCGCCGCACCTCCGGCAACGCCCGCGCCGCGTTCGGGTTCAGCCGGTCCATCTTGCTCCCCGCCCACACCCGGCTGTCGTTCAGCTGCAACCGCTCATCGGCCGCCCCGCCAAACACCATCGCCCCCATCCGCCCATTGCCAATCGGCAACGCCTCCGTCCACTCCCCCGCGGCCCGCGAAAACTGCATCGCCGGCTGCGCGCCCACGGTCAAGGCAAGGACAACCAATACGGCTTTCATATGCCGTGATTGTATTGTAGAGAATGCGCGTTTTCATCCCCATACTCCTCCTCTCCCTCTCCCTCGCCGCCCAACCCCCACGTCCCCTCACCATCGCCGACTACGATTCCTGGAAAGCCATCACCGGCCAAACCCTCTCCGAAGACGGCAAGTGGCTCGCCTACGCCCTCATGCCCCAAACCGGTGACGGCGAGGTCATCGCGCGCGATCTCGCCACCGCCCGCGAAGTCCACATCCCCATCGGCAAGCCCCCCGTCCCCCAACCCGCCGAAGGCGAAAACGAAGACGCCCCGCCCTCCGCCCGCGGCCCCCGCATCGTCCTCTCCCCCGACGGCCGTTTCTTAATCACCCAGACCTTCCTGCCCAAGTCCAAAACCGGCATCGCCATCGCCAATCTCGCCACCGGCGCCGTCGCCCGCATCGATAACGTGAAGTCCTTCGCCGTCGCCGAAACCGGCGCCCCCGTCCTCGCCTACCTCGAAGATTCCCCCGAAAAACGCCTCGCCCTCCGCCTCCTCGATGGTGCCGCCAGCACCACCTGGGAAGGCGTCACCGAATACGCCCTCAGCCGCGATGGCGCCACCCTCGCCGCCGCCACCGCCGACGAGCTCTTCATCGTCAACACCGCCACCACCGCCCGCACCGCCATCCACACCGCCAAAACCCGCTACGCCAAACTCACCTTCAATCACGATTCCAACCTCCTCGCCTTCCTCGCCGCGGGCGTGGTCCACGGCTGGCAGCGCGGCGCCGCCACCGCCACCGAATGGGCCAAAGCCCCCACCGGCCAAACCGTCAGCGACCGCGCCCCCTTCGCCTTCACCCGTAACGGCGCCGCCCTGCTTTTCACCTTCACCCCCCGCCGCCCCGCAACCCCCGCCGCCGCCAAGCCCGATCCCGAAAAGCCCCTCTACGAACTCTGGCACTGGAAAGACGAAACCATCCAAACCATCCAGAAAGCCCGCGCCAATAGCCAGCGCAACCGAGGCATCCCCGCCATCTTCCACATCGCCGACAAAAAACTCGTCCCCCTCGGCGACGCCAATATCGCGCAAGTCACCGTCAGCGACGACGCCAACACCGCCCTCGGCTTCTCCGATCAAGGCTACGGCCGCCTCGCCGATTTCGACGGCCGCTACCGCGATATCTACACAATCGACGCCCGCACCGGCACTCGCCAGCTCGCCCTCAAACAAGCCCTCACCAACCCGACACTCTCCCCCGACGGCGCCCTCGCCGCCTACTTCGAAAAGAAAGCCTGGTGGCTCCTCGACATGAAAACCGCCACCACCACCAACCTCACCGCCAAGCTCCCCACGGCCTTCTCGAATGAGCTCTACGACCTCCCCGGCTACGGAGCCAGCTACGGCACCGCCGGCTGGACCAAGGACAGCAAGACGGTAATCGTCTACGACCGCTACGACATCTGGACCCTCCCCGCCAACGGCGCCGCACCCACCAACATCACCCAAGCCAGCGGTCGCAAACAGCAAATCCGCTTCCGCATCACCCGCCCCCGCGTCGACCCCCGCGAGCGCGGCCTCGACCCCGCCCAACCCCTCCTCCTCTCCGCCGAAAACGAAACCACCAAGGACTCCGGCTTCTACCGCCACTCCCTAACCGCCCCCGCCGAACCAACCAAAATCGTAATGTCCCCCAAACGCTACTCCGCCCCAGTCCTCGCGAAAAAGGCCGACGTAGCGATCATCACAACCTCCCGCTTCGACGAATTCCCCGACCTCCAAATCACCGATTCCAAACTCTCCAAATTCCAAAAAGTCACCGACGCCAACCCCCAAAAGAAGAACTACGCCTGGGGCACCGCCGAACTCGTCAACTACAAAAACACCGACGGCGCAGCCCTCAGCGGCATTCTCTACAAACCCGCCAACTTCGACCCGGCAAAAAAATATCCATTACTCGTCTACATCTACGAACGTCTCTCCGACGGTCTCCACGGCTTCGTCGAGCCCTCCCCCTCCCACCGCACCAACCCGTCGCTCTACGCGAGCAACGGCTATCTCGTGCTGATGCCCGACATCGCCTACACCGCCGGCTACCCCGGCGATAGCGCCATGAAATGCGTCCTCGCCGCCGTGCAAAAAGTGGCCGACATGGGCATCGTCGACCAAAAGAAAATCGGCATCCAGGGTCACAGTTGGGGCGGCTACCAGATCGCCTACATGGTCACCCGCACCAACCGCTTCGCCGCCGCCGCCCCCGGTGCCCTCGTCGCCAATATGACCTCGGCCTACGACGGCATCCGCTACGGCACCGGCATCCCCCGCCAGTTCCAATACGAGCGCGGCCAAAGCCGCATCGGCGGCAGTCTCTGGGAATACCCCATGCGCTACCTCGATAACTCCCCGCTCTTCCGCGCCGACCAAATCCAAACGCCGCTGCTCATGCTCCACAACGATAAAGACGACGCCGTGCCGTTCACCCAAGGCCTCGAGTTCTATCTCGCCCTCCGCCGGCTGAACAAGGAGGTGTACTTCTTCAACTACAACGGCGAGCCCCACGGCCTGCGAAAGCGTCCAAATCAGAAGGATTACGCCCAGCGCATGTTCGAATTCTTCGGCTACTTCCTCCAAGGCGCCCCCGCCCCGGAATGGATGCAAAAAGGAATTCCCTACACCGGCCTCAATCGCTAAGTGGGAACAATCCACCGCCTCCTGCCCCGCCACCCCCCACTCCCCCCTACTCCCCCGGGGACATGGCGGGCAGACCCCCAACGCAACCACCCCAGTCCGACTCAGTAGCCGTGTCACCCAAAACGCGATACCTCCCCGCCAACAAATACCCAGTGCGCGAGAATAGGAAAGAAATGAACTCCTGCGATAACGAGCACCGCCAGACGGTGCGTGTGAAGCGCGTCGATGAAGTGACGTCGCTCGATGAACTCTTCCGCCACTGCCTACCGGCCTTCGGCGGCGCCTACCTCCGCCGCATTTATACGATCCTCGACCGCGCCATCGGCATGGGCTGCCCGCTCACGCTCGCCATCGCCGGGCCTGTCACCGTCTCCGGCCAGCACCAGACGTGGCTGCTCCCCTTGCTCGAAACCGGCTGGGTCGCCTACCTCTCCACCACCGACGCCGTCTGCTACCACGACGGCCACCGCTCCCTCACCGGCCGCCGCGACCCCGTCTTCGAAGTGCCCATCTTCGGTGACGACGGCGCTCTCCGCGACGAACGCACCATCCGCGTCACAGACATGGCCTTCGACGAAGACGTCCTCCTCGATCAGGACCGCTTCCTCACCGCCATCCTCCAGCTCCCCGAGTTCCAGAAAAAGATGACCGGCACCGAGCTCCGCAACCTCCTCGGCAAATGGTACGCCGATCAGGAAGCCGCCGCCCAAGTCGAACCCGGCCTGCTGGCCACCTGCCACAAAATGGCCATCCCCGTCTTCGTCGGCGCTCCCGGCGATGGCAGCGTCTTCCTCAACTCCATGAAGCTCTGGGCCATGCGCGAAGCCGGCCTGCTCCCCGAATATTCCTTCGATCTCGACATCCACGCCGAAGTCTTCGAAGCCTGCGCCTACCACCACTGGGGCCTCTTCCAAAGCGGCGCCAAAGCCTTGGCCACCTTCATGCTCGGCGGCGGCGTGCCCAAGAACTACAACCTCCAACCCGAACCCGCCCTGGGCCAGGTCCTCGGTCTCCCCGACGTGCGCGGCTACGAGTTCGACGTCCAGATCACAACGGCGCCAGTCACCGACGGCTCGCTCTCCTCCTGCCCCCCCGCCGAAGCCGTCACTTGGGGCAAGGTCGACCGCGAGACCTACGTCCAATCCACCGAATCCATGCAGGGCGATTACTCCATGGTCATCCCCTTCCTGATCAAGGCCCTCCTCGATCGCCGCGCCAAGTTCGCCCGCCTCCACGAAGAGCTCGGCGACGTACTCTTCGAACGCCATCCCGAAGCCCGCGGCTACCTCCGGTCGCGCGACGGCTATCGGTTATTCGAACAACGCCAGACGCTGGTCGCTGGCCTGCGCGACGCCGTCCGCGAAAACGGCGACTGGCTCCGCGAATCCCTCCAATACCCGCTCCCGGCGGTGCGTGGATGACACGCCGCCAGCCGGTCCACGTCGTCTACGGAGGCGCCCATCTCTTCAAGCCCGACATCGCAAAGAAGCTGGGCAACATCGCCTTGGGCGCTCTCGACAAATGGACGCCCACCACCGGCGAGCTGGACTGCACCGAAGCCGTCCTCGAACGGGTTCGCGAAAAGCTGAAAACCGAACCCGTCGAAGACTACCGCATCGATTTTGAAGACGGCTACGGCGTCCATGACGATGAAGAAGAGGACCGCCACGTCATGGCCGTCGCCAAAGCCGTCCGCGAAGGCGCCGAAGCCGGAACGCTCCCGCCATTCCTAGGCATCCGCATCCGCCCATTAAACGGCGCCACCCGCGACCGGGCTCTACGAACCCTCCGCCTCTTCCTGCAAACAGTCTCCTACCGTCTCCCGTCCAACTTCCGCGTCACGATCCCCAAAGTGGAGCGCCCGGAAGAAGTCGCCCAACTCGCCATGGAGCTCCGCGGCCGCGCCTGGATCGAAGCGTTAGTCGAGACCCCGCCCATCATCGGCCGGTTAAGAGAACTGATCGACGCCGCCGGCGGCAAGCTCCAAAGCGTCCACCTCGGCCCCTACGACCTGCTGGCGTCCCTGGGCATCGCCGCCCCCTTCCAACGCCTGCACCATTCCGCCTGCACGTCGACAAGAATGCGCATGCTAATGGCCTTCGCCGGAACCGATGTCCAAGTCGTCGACGGCCCCACAAAAATCCTACCCATGGGCACCGACCGCGACCCGGTCATCGCCGCCTGGCAGCAGCACCGCGACGAAATCCTGCTGTCCCTAGCCGAAGGCTTCTACCAAGGTTGGGACCTCCACCCGGCGCAACTGGTAACCCGCTACAGCACGCTCTACCACTTCTACGCCACCCACGCCCCAGCCATGGAGGCGCGCCTAAAGAACTACGAAACCGCCGCCGAAACCGCCGTCGTCATGCAGCGCCAGTTCGACGACGCGAGCACCGTCCGCGGCCTCCGCAGCTTCCTCCAGCGCGCCCGCGACTGCCACGCCATCGTCTAACAAAAGCAATATATTAGGTCGCGGTAGGGACGAATCTCACGACCCGCCCCCCGCACAGATCCGTACGAGCGGCACTACCGCATACGGCTCCTACCGCAAATAAGTAGCGTCAAAACGA
>JBIKOG010000322.1:0-7237 GCA_044358225.1 Bryobacteraceae bacterium
TGGAGTGGGTGGAGTGGGTGGAGTGGGTGGAGTGGGGTTAGTCGACGAAGTGGAGCTGGCCGAAGCGGGCTGGGTTGTGCGGGCTCGGTCTTTCCATGGCCGGGTCGGACCAGAGGCTTAGGCGGCGGGATGGTTCGACGCCGTCCCAACGATTGAGATTCGCCGTCCAGATGGCGCCCGGTTTGGGGGCGGCCGTGGCTCCTAGTTCTTCGAAGTTCTTCCAGAGGATGGCCAGTTCCAAGACCCAGCCGCGGTCTTTGTCGCCGGTTTGGTTTAGTGTTCCGTCGATGTTGGTGGCCAGTTGGACGCCGGTGAAGTTGACGCGTTTGAGCAGGAGATGGGGGTGGGCGTAGAAGTAGTCGTACAGCGTGGCGCGGGCGTTCATTTCCAGGCCGTAGTAGAAGTTCTGGGATGGCTTGGGATTGACGAAGAACTCGACGGCGTCGTCCTTGTAGGTTGGGTCGTCGAGGTTCGTGTAGTGGGCGACGACGTCTGCGTCTTCGCACTGGTAGATGACGTAGAGATTTTCGGTGTCCCAGAGGAGGCGGGCAGTGGTTTTTTGCTTGGCGCCTTTCTGGTTTTCCCAGGGGAAGATGAACTCGATGGCGGGGGCGGCGGCGGCCCAGGCGGGGTCTGTGGCGCGGCCGTCGACTATGATTTTCGACGGGGCGCGGTGGACCTCATACTTCGGGGTCTGGGCGGCGGCGGTGAGGGCCAGGATGGCGGCTATGGCTAGTTTCATCGGGCGTTGATAGTTACGGTATCGGGGCTGAGTTTATCGCCGATTTTGAGACGGAGGCGGCGCGCCCCGGTGGGGCTGGGGGGCATGGTGAAGTTGACCTGCAGGACGCCGGCGACCAGGCCGGGGGCGCCACCCGCGTAGAGGGGATCGATTTCGTTGCCGTCGATCACGACTTTGACGGGGAGTTTGGGGAGCGGGAGCGGGAGGGCCGTGGGCTTGCCATCGACACCGGCGGGGGTGGTGGCGCCTTCGCCGGTGGCGAAGATCGTCAGCACTTCGCCGGGCGCGGCTGGCGTGGCGGCGGTGATGAGTTCGCCGGATTGGCGGATGACCGAGCCGGGGCCGGCGCCGGTGGAGGTTTGGGTGAAGATGGCCGGCGTGGCGGGGAGGATGTTGAGCGAGATTTGATTCGAGGCGCGGCCTTCGAATTCGACGGCGACGGCGGTGCTGGGCTGGCCTTCGACGGTGTAGGGCACGACCACCGAGACCTGGCCGGCGGAGGTTACGATCATGGCGCCGGGGGTGCCATCGAAGAGCACGCGGGTGTTGCCGAGGCGATTGGCGACGAAGCCGCGGGCGTCGAGTTGGAGCGTCTGGGGTGTCGTCGGGCCGAGGTTGGTGCCGAAGATGGTGATGATTTCACCGGGGGAGATACCGCCCTCGTCCTTGGCGGCACGGAAGCTGGCGGCGTTGGTGAAGCCTTCGGCGGTGATGACGGGGACGGGGGGCGGCGGGGGGAGAACGATGTTGACGGTGGCGGTGGCAGAACGGGTGGGTTCGGCGACGCTGGTGGCGCGGACGGTGATGGTGGCCGGGTTCAGGAAAGTGGCCGGGGCGGTATAGAGACCGCTGGGCGAGATGGAGCCGATGGCGGGGGTGATGGCCCAGGTGACCGCGGTGTTGGCGGTGCCGGAGACGGTGGGGGTGAACTGCTGGGACTGGCCGGCGGTGAGAGTGACATCGGCGGGGGAGAGGACTACGCTGACGCGGTTGACGAGGGTGACGGTGGCGCCACCGATTTTGCTGCCATCGGCGAGGGAGATGGCGCTGACGGTGATGGCGGGGGAGCCGACGAAGCTGGCCGGAGCGGTGTAGAGACCGGCCTGGGAGATGGTGCCGGTGTCGGGGAAGATGGACCAGCGGACGGCGGTGTTGGCGGTATTGGTGACGGTGGCGAGGAACTGCTGGGTTTCACGGGGGCCGAGGGTGGCGGTGCCGGGGGTGACGAGGACGTTGATTTCGCTGAGGAGAGCGACGAAGCCATCGTTGGCGCCGGGGGCGCGGGTGGCGAGGGAGCCGGTGGGGGTGGGGAGGTTTGTGGAATCGGTATTGCCGGCGATCCAGATGCGGCCGCGGGCGTCGGTGGCCATGCCCAGGATTTCGTCATTTCCGGCGCCGCCGTAGTAAGTGGAGAACTGGAGGAAGTTACCGCCGGAACTGAGACGAGTTACAAAGCCATCGAAGGCGCCTTTGGGGCCGTCGGCGGGGAGGGGACCGTCATTTAAGAGAGGGAAGTTCGCGGAGGTGGTGCGGCCGGCGATGTAGGCGGCGCCGGAGACATCGACGGAGATGGCGTTGGCCTGATCTTCGGCGTCGCCACCGATGTAGGTGCCGTAGACGAGGCTGGCGCCGGTGGAATCGAGCTTGGCGGCGAAGGCGTCGGGGAGGAGGGAGGGGGCGCGCTGGGCGCCGTTGAAGGAGACGGGGAGATTGACAGAACCGGTGCCACCGGCGACGTAGGCGGCGCCGAAGCGATCGATGGCGATGCCGCGGCCGGACTCCTGGCCGTCGCCGCCGAAGTAAGTGGAGAAGAGTAAGTTGACGCCATCGGGGGAGAGCTTACTTACAAAGGCATCGGAGCTGCCTTTGCGCTCCTTTTGATAGGCATTTTCGGTGACGGGGAAGTTATCGGAGCGGGTTTCGCCGGTGACGTAGGCGGAGCCGGCGGGGTCGACGGTGAGGCCGTTGATGACATCGAGGGCGAAGCCGCCGAGGAAGGAGGAGTAGACGATGGAGGCGCCATCGGGGGAGAGCTTGGTGACGAAGCCATCGCCGGCGCCACGGGCGGGGAGGGTGTCGCGGGTGGTGGAGGGGAAGTCGGTGGAATCGGCACGGCCGGCGACGTAGGCGGCGCCGGTGGCGTCGACGGCGATGGCGGTGCCGGAGTCGGAGAGGGAGCCGCCGAGGTAGGTGGAGTAGACGATGTTCTGGCCGTTGGCGGAGAGCTTGAGGGCGAAGGCGTCGGTGACGGCGGAGCCACCGGCGAGGACGGACTGGGGGGCGCCGGCGGTGACGGGGAAATTGGTGGAGGCGGTTTGGCCGGTGATGTAGATGGCGCCGGCGGCATCGATGGCGATGGCGGTTCCGGAATCTGCGCCGGTGCCGCCGATGTAGGTGGCCCATTCGAGGGCGCGGCCGGAGGGGTTGAGCTTGGCGACGTAGGCGTCGGCACCGCCGAAGGTGAGGCCGCGGGTGGTGCCGGGGAAATCGATGGAGACGGTGGAGCCGACGATGTAGGCGTTGCCGGCGGCGTCGGCGGTGATGCCGCGGGCTTCATCGGCGAGGGCGCCGCCCAAGTAGGTGCCGTAGGTGAGGACGGGATCGATGACGAGTTCTTTGGTGCGATCGTAGTTGGCGACGGCGATGGTGAATTCGTTGTTGGCGGTTTGGATGAAGCGGGCGGCGATTTCCTGGCCGTTTTGGCGGGCGACGGGTTTCTGCCATTTGAGGCCGTTGGCGAGGGTGAGTTCGCCGGTGGGGGAGAGGGTGGCGGGGAGAGAGAAGCGGATGTTGGCGGGGTTGGCGCCGGGGTGGACGATGAAGTCGTATTCGAGTTGGCGGTCGGTGCCGTAGTAGACGAGGTCGATGCCGGGGTAGAGCTTGGAGGCGCGGAGGCGGGCGAAGGTGGGGATGTTGACGCGCTTGGTGGCGCCGTTGAAATAGTTGACGCGGGTGGGCTGGGGGTCGAGGGGGAGGGGGCGGGCGAGGGAGGCGCCGAGCCAGGTGAGAGAGGCGGCACCGGCGGGGGTTTGGAGACGGAGGCCGAGAGCGCCGATGGCGACGGTGTAGCCGTTACCACGGGCGTTGAAGGCGGCGGTGGCGTGTTGTTCAAAGAGCACCGGGCGATCGTGGGCCTGCAGGGGCAGGGCGATGGCTGCGGCAAGGGCGAAGACAGTGAGGCGCGTCGTGGTTCCGTCCATGATTAATCCGAAGTGTATCAGGAGAGAGGATTGATATACTTGCGAAACGTTTTCACGAGGATGATGAATATGAACCGAAGAGCGTTTTTGACGACAGCCGCCCTGGGCGCGGCGCCTCTGGTGGCCCAGCAGCCGCGCGATTGGAGCGGCAAAGTGCCGACGCGTTATCCGGAGCCGGACGTGGTGGTTCTGGATCCGAAATTCGCGAAGTACAAGATTGGGAACACGCCGATTCAGCGGTTGGCGACGGGGTTCCTGTGGGCGGAGGGGCCGGCGTGGAGCGCCGTTGGCAAGTATCTGCTGTTCAGCGATATTCCGAACAATATTCAGGTGCGGTGGACGGAGGAGAGCGGCGCGATTTCGACGCTGCGGAATCCGGCGGGGAATTCGAATGGGAACACGTTTGACTGGGAGGGGCGGCAGATTTCATGTGAGCACGGCAACCGGCGCGTGGTGCGGTATGAGCATAACGGCGGGATGACGGTGTTGGCGGATAAGTTTAACGGCAAGCCGTTGAATGCGCCGAATGATGCGGTGGTGGGGCCGGATGGGGCGGTTTGGTTTACGGACCCGGGGTATGGGTCGTTGATGTGGTACGAGGGTAACAAGGGGCCGCTGGAATTGAAGGAGGCGGTGTACCGGATTGATAAGTCGGGGCGGATTGATAAAGTTACGGATGATTTGTTTAAGCCGAATGGGTTGTGCTTCTCGCCGGATTATAAGAAGTTGTATGTCGCCGATACCGGGGCGACGCATTATCCGGAGGCGAAGAAGGTTATTAAAGTTTGGGATATTAGTGGCGGGAAGTTAGTCAACGGGAAAGTGTTTTGCGATATGCAGTTGGGGAGCCTGGGGGCCGGGCTGCCGGACGGGATTCGTTGCGATGAGGACGGGAATATCTGGTCGAGCGCGGGCTGGGTGGGGGAAGGGTATGACGGGGTTCATATCTTCTCGCCGGAGGGGCAGCGGATTGGGCAGATTAAGTTACCGGAGATTTGCGCGAATTTGACGTTTGGCGGGGCGAAGAGGAACCGGTTGTTTATGTGTGGGAGTCAGTCACTTTATGCGGTGTATGTGGAGACTCGGGGGGCGCATTTCTGTTGAGGTGAGTTGGATGGCGCACGGGACCGGCTTAGGCTGGCCCCGTGCGGCTATTGGCTGAGAAACGAGTCGATGCTGGCAGAGGTCCAGGTTGCGACGCCACAGCCGAAGAAGTCGGTGTCCTCCGTCCAGATCGGGCAACCGAGGGCTAAGGCGGCGGCGAGGATAGACCAATCATCCGGGTCTCGGCCCCCAAGGCGTTTTCGGGCTTCGGCTTCAAAGTCCTCGTAGACGTCCGGGCTCACTATCGTTCCGAGCGCGGCCAACGACCGGAGCAGCAATAACGCCTTTGCGGGGTCGCCGCCCCTTTTGCGCACGAGGGTTCCCAGGTGTTCTTCAGCCTCCGCATATGCTGTTTCGGGGACGAAGAAGGAAATACTATCGGCGTGGATCCCGAGGATGCGGCGAACGCGCTTTCCAAGTACTGCGCGAATTAGAATATTCGCGTCGAGAACGATCCCCTTATTTTGCATTCCGCTTTTTCTCGCGACTGGCGCGGCGGATCTCCTTGTATTCCATCATGAGTTCGTCTTCTGAGGCGCCCCACCTGGCGATCATTGCATCGAGATCCTTGGCGGCAGCGCGCATGGCCACCAAGTCGGCTTTGTGGGTACGTTTCTGGGCGGGGATGAAGTAGCCGAGCGTTTCGCCGTGGCGCGTGATGGCGAGCGGCTTCCCACTTTCAAGGTAGCCGGCGAGATTTTCACGGAATTCGCGCATGCCGATTTTTTCTGTTTCCATGATTGCGTACTCTGCGTACACAATAACAGATTCACGGGGTATTGGTGGCGAGTGGGTAGTATTGGGGGGTGCGGGGAGGGGGACACTCTTTGTCTTGGACAGGGGGGATTTTTCGGACTGGGGATTAGAGTGTCCCCGGCGGGGGTCAGTAGCGGACGGATTCGAGGAAGAGGCCGGCGGCGGGGGCGGTCCAGGCGGCTACGTCTAGTTTTTTGGGGTCGCCTTTGCCAGCTAGGAGTTGGTCGAATTCGGCTTCGGTGATTTCGCCTAGGCCGACCTTTACCGTTACACCGACGAGGCGGCGGACCATGCGCCATAAGAAGTGGGACGCGTCGATGCGGAAGAGGATGAGGTGGTCGTCGGCCGTGACTTCGGCGGTGTCGACGTAGACGATGGTGGACTCGTTTGGCTTGCTGGGGTCCTTTTGGGCGAAGCGGACGAAGTCGTGGCGGCCGGCCATCTTTTCGGCTGCGGTCTGCATGGCCTTGATGTTGAGATCGTCTTTGATCCACCAGACGTGGCGCTTGTGGAAGGCTGTCTTTCTTGTCGTGATTTGGTAGAGGTAGGTTCTTGCGGTCGCCGAGTGGCGGGCGTGGAAGGAGACGGGGGCTTCTTCGACTTCGGTCACCGCGATGTCGGAGGGGAGGCGCTCGTTCCACTGTTTGAGCAGGTATTGGGGATCGTAGTGGGGATGGCGGCGGTCGGACTTGCGGAGTTTGACGTGGGCCACCTGGCCTAACGCGTGGACGCCGGCGTCGGTGCGGCCGGCTCCCATTAGCTCGATGGGCGTACCCAGTTGGTCTTCGATGGCGGTCCTTAGGGAGCCAGCGACGGTGCGGGCGTTGTTCTGCTCCTGCCAACCACTGTATTTGGTGCCGTCATATTCTAGCGTTAACTTCCAAGTCTTCACCCCGCTATTATGATTCAGTATGCATTGGCTGTTCATTTTGGCGGCGTTGGGCGTGATGGCGCAGGACAAGCGCGTGGACTATGGGCGGGATGTGCGCCCGATCCTTTCCGAGAACTGTTTTCATTGCCACGGGCAGGACGATAAGAAACGCATGGCGGGGGTGCGGCTGGATGTAGCCGGGGCATCGCTGCAACGGGTGGTGGCAAGGGTTTCGAATGGGTCGATGCCGCCGGCGGGGTCGAACCGGAAGCTGACTCCGGAGCAGGTGGCGGTTTTGAAGAAGTGGGTTGCGGAGGGCGGTGCGTATTCGCAGCATTGGGCGTTTGTGCCGCCGGTTCGGAAGGCGGGGGGGGCGATTGATGGGTTTGTTAACGCGAAGTTGGAGGCGGAGGGGGTTCGGGCGAATGGCGCCGCGCCGCCCGGGGTTTGGCTGCGGCGGGTATCGCTGGATTTGACGGGGTTGCCGCCGACGCCGGCGGAGCAGGATTTGTTTGTCGCGGCTGTGAAGGCCAAGGGGGAGGAGGCTTATCGGGGGGCGGTTCG
>JBIKOG010000323.1:0-7232 GCA_044358225.1 Bryobacteraceae bacterium
CGCCACGCTCCCCGCCCTCGCCCAGACAGCCACCGGCACCATCAGCGTCGTCGCCGAGGACTCCACCCAGGCCGTCATCCAATCCGCCACCATCACGGTGACCAACAAAGCCACCGGCCTCACGCGCTCCGGCGCCGCCGGCGAACGCGGCGAGTTCCAGGCAACCTTCCTCCCCGCCGGCGAATACACCATCACCGCCCAGGCCGCTGGCTTCAAACGCTCCAACATCGCCGCCTTCACGTTGCAGGTCGACCAGAACGCCACCGTCCGCCTCACCCTCACACCCGGCGACGTTGTCGAAACCATACAGGTCAGCGAATCCACTCCGCTCCTCGAAGCCGATACCTCCTCCCTCGGCCAGGTCATCGAAAACAAGAAGATCCTCGAACTCCCGCTCAACGGCCGCAACCCCTTCGCCCTCGGCCTCCTCGCCGGCAACACAACACCAGTCACCGGCATGGGAACAAACCTTCCCTTCATCGCCGGCGGCGGCCGCTTCTCCTCCAACGAAGTCCTCCTCGATGGCGTCGATAACAACACCACCGTCACCTCCGGCGCTATCGGTCGCAGCGGCATCGCCCTCCAGCCCAGTGTCGACGCCGTGCAGGAGTTCAAAGTCAAAACCAACTCCTTCTCCGCCGAGTTCGGCCACGCCGCCGGCGCCGTCATCTCCGCCACCATCAAGAGCGGTTCCAACGACTTCCACGGCACCCTCTTCGAATTCCTCCGCAACGACAAACTCGACGCCAACAACTTCTTCACCAACGCCGCCGGCCTCTCCCGCGCCGCCTTCCGCCAAAACCAGTACGGCGGCGTCATCGGCGGCCGCATCATCCGCAACAAGACGTTCTTCTTCGCCGACTACCAGGGCACCAAACAGCGCACCGCCGCGGCCTCTTCCATTGGCAGCCTCCCGCCCACCGCCATCCGCAACGGCGATTTAACCTCCCTCCGCACGCCCATCTTCGATCCCCTCGCCCGCCGCCTCGCCGCCAACGGCACCGTCATCTCCACCCCCTTCACCGGCGCGCAAATCCCTCAGTCCCGCATCAACCCCTCGACCACAGCCGTCCTCAAACTCATCCCCGATCCCAACTTCGGAGCCCCCGGCGCACTCGCCCGCAACTTCTTCCGCCAGATCCCTCGCGGCTACGATCAGGACCAGTGGGACGTCCGTGTCGATCACGCCATCACCGCCAATCACAACCTCTTCGGCCGCGTCTCCAAGAGCAACCAAACCAATCCCCAGCCCGGCACCATCGATGGCTTCATCGGCGGCGGCAGCACCCTCTACCGCGACATCTTCCAGGCCGTCCTCAACGACACCCACGTCTTCTCCCCCACCGTCGTCAACGAGTTCCGAGCTGGCTACACCCGCCACAATGGGAGCCGCATCGTCAACAACGTCAACGATGGCGCCAAATTCGCCGTCGAAAACAAAGTCGCCCTCTTCCCCTTCCCCGTCTCCGGCTTCCCCTCCATCGCCTTCAACTTCTCCGGCGAAGGCACCGGCTCCACCCAGTTCGATGGCTTCGGCGGCGGCTCCAGCGATCTCAACTACGAAAACCGCTTCCACTTCGCCGACACCATCTCGCTCAACCGCGGAAAACATAGTTTCAAAATGGGCGCCGACTTCCGCCGCAACCGCTTCGACACCCTCCGCGGCAACCCCTTCTTCGGCCAGTTCATCTTCGGCTCCATCTTCTCCTCCAGCTCCGACACCCCCGGCTCCGGCGCCCCCTTCGCCGATTACCTCATGGGCTACCCGTCCCTCATCCAGGGCACCCAAATGCTCGACTGGGGCCGCCAGGCCGACGTCTACTTCGGCACCTTCTTCCAGGACGATTGGAAGATCAGCAAGAAGCTCACGTTGAACCTCGGCCTCCGCTACGACCTCTACACACAGCCCATCGATATCCGCGACCGCGGCGGCCTCTTCGATCTCGATAAAGCCCGCTTCGCTGTTCCCGGCAAAGACGGCTACACCCGCGGCATCGTCGATGGCGACCACAACAACATCGGCCCTCGCGCCGGCTTCGCCTACCAGGCCGCCCGCCGCTGGGTCATGCGCGGCGGCTACGGCATCTTCTACGGCCTCCGCGATCAGAATCAGGAGGTCACCCAACTCGCGGGCAACAACCCCAACACGCCGGCGTTAATCGCCCCCGTCGTCAACGCCTCCCGCACCGTCCTCCCGCCCTACACCATCAACACGCCCGTCCTCGCCGGCCCTACCGCCACCACGCTCGAAGCCTATAGCGCCACCTCTCCGCTCACCCGCACCATCCGCTCCCAGGGCTTCAACGACGCTCGCTTCCCGCGCCTCGAACAGTACAACTTCTCCCTCCAGTTCCAGCCCGCCGAAGCACTCCTCATTGAGACCTCCTACCAGGGTGCCCGCGGCCGCGACTTGGCCACCCTCTTCATCAACGTCAACCAGGTGCCGTTTGAGTATGCGCTCGACGGCCGCAACCTGCAACGGAACCGCCCGTACCCCATGGTCAACGGCACCGTCATCCCCACCTTCTCCAAGGCCAAGTCCAACTACAACGCCTTCAACCTCCGCGTCGAAAAGCGCCACCGCAACGGCCTCAACTTCCTGGTCAACTACACCTGGCAGAAGAACATGGAGGAGGGCGGTTCCGGCCCCAGCTCCTTCACCCAAAACGGCGGCACCTCCATCGCGTTGGACTCCTACAACCTCTCCCGCGAAACAGGTCTCGCCCCCATCGACGTGGCCCATATCTTTAACGTCAGCTACGGCTACGAACTTCCCTGGGGCCCGGGCCACCGTTGGGCCAGCGGCAACGGCCCGCTCAGCAAGATCATCGGCGGCTGGCAGGTCAACGGCATCACCACCCTCCGCGGCGGCTTCCCCACCGATATCCGCACCAACCGCCTGCCCCCCATCTTCAACACCTTCAACGTGCCCGACCGTGTGAAGGGCCAACCCATCCAGGTCACCTCCAACCGCGGCCCGGACAGCTTCTTCAACCCCGGTGCCTTCCGCGTCCCCGGCACAGTGCCCTCAAACACCGGAGCCCCCATCCAGCTCTTCGGTGACTCCGCCCGCCGCGTCGCCCGCGGCCCTGGCTCCGTCAACTTCGATTTCTCCCTCTTCAAAGAGGTCACTTTCAACGACCGCATGCGCCTCCAGTTCCGCGCCGAAGCCTTCAACCTGATGAACACCCCCACGTTCTCCCTGGCCAGCTCCAACAGCCCGTCGATGACCTGCATCGGCCGCACCCCCGGCTCGGCCTGCAACGACAACAACCCCGAATTCGGCAAACTCAGCGGCGCCCAGGCCACCGGCCGCCAGCTGCAATTCGGGCTAAAGTTCCTGTTTTAACGGCGAGTCCATACGGTAACTATTGATTGAGCACGGAAGGGCCCAACTGGAATCCCTTCTTTCTCACCGAAGCGCACCATTGTCATCACCGCGCCTCCGGGGACAATGGCAATCCCTTCGCCCAATTCCCGCTCCGGCCCGCCCGCATAGGAGGCGAAGAGCACCCGCCGCAGCGAACTCGAGAACTTCACGATGAACCCGTCCCCCTCCCCACCGCCATACCTGCCCTTCGCCGGCAGATCGGCCGAATACGTCATCCCGGCAATCCAAACATCGCCATTCGGATCCACGGCGATGTTCTGCCCGTCGTATCCCGCCTCATCCTTCCCGGAACCGCCAAAGTAAGTCGTCGGCCCTCCCATCCGCGCCACAAAGGCATCCACCCCGCCTCGGTTCGTCTTCTGATGCCCACGTCCGGCTCCCGGCAAATCCGTCGAATCCGTCTGCCCCGCAAGGAACACTCGCCCTCGCCGGTCCACCGCAATTCCCCACGCCGAATCGTTCCCGCTGCCCCCAAAGTACTCGGCCGTTTCCACCGCCAGAGTCCCAGCATCCAGCCGCACCACAAACGCATCCGACCCGCCACGAAGCTTCTTCCAATCGGTCGATTTCGTGTACCCGGTCGCGTAGAGCTTGCCCTTGTGAAACGCCATCCCCGTCAGCTTTTCTTCTCCGCTCCCGCCAAACGTCACCCGCCGCGAAGGACCACGTTGCACAAATCCATCGCTGTCGCTCGTTCCGCCAATAATCGGGTCGCCCCCGTTCAGCGCAATTGCGTTGCCGAAGTCATTCTTCGGGCCGCCGGCGAAAGTCGAAAACAACACCTGCCCCTCCGGCCCAAGCTTCATCAGGAACGCATCCCCCTCCCCGCCATAGCTCTTCTGCCACGCGTCCGAAGTCACCACAAAATCAGCCGACTTAGTAACTCCAACGACCCATGCATTGCCCTGCCCATCCACCGCCACCCGCGACGCGGAGTCATACGAACTCCCGCCCATCCGCGTAACATAGACAATCTCATACGTAGCCTTTCTAAGTCGAATGACATATCCGTCCATCTCGTCATTCACCGTCTTCTGCCCAACGACAGGAACCCGAAACCGGTCCGAAGGCGAATGGCAGGCCAGGAAGAGATCCCCCGACGGCGCCTGCACAACGTCGTCACAATCGGCTAAAGCAAACGTTAGAACTGCCGCGGCTAGCAACATAGCCGAATCATCCCACGCCCGACCCGACAAAATGAAATAATGCGAAAAGAGTTACCCAGACAACGCCGCTCCTTCCTGGCGCATGCTCAGCACCGCTGATCGAACGGCCCAAAGATCATACGGCGTGCAATTCTGCGGCAGCGTGCGGCGCGGTCCGCGTGGGGCTTCCCGCCCAGCGGTCGCGCGTATCATCTCCAACGGGAACGCCAACGCTACCTTCGGTACCGCCTGTGATACCATCACTCTGTGTCGAACGCGGCGAAAATCATCGCCAAAATGCGCAGGAACCGGCGAGATTGGCGGATCGACGATCTACTCGTCATCGCGCGCAGCCTTGGAATCGAGCACGCTCAGCACGGGACAAGCCACGTCGTCTTCCGCCATCCAGCAGCCGGCAGACTAACGGTCCCGGCGCATCGCCCCATAAAACCACCCTACGTCCGCCTCTTTGTGGATTTCATCGACCAACTCAACGAAAACCATGAAAATTGATAAGACCCTCATCAACGCATATCCCTTCACCATCCGCCCTCTCTCCGAGGCCGATGGAGGCGGCTTCGCCATCGAGTATCCGGACCTCCCCGGCTGCATCTCCGACGGCGAAACTCCGGAAGAGGCCCTGCGCCACGGCGCGGACGCCGTAAATGCCTACCTCCTGGATTGCAAGAAACACGGCGATCCAATCCCCAAGCCTTCCGAAGCCAGCGGACAATGGCGCCAGCGAGTGCCTCGCAGCCTCCACGCTCGTCTCGTTGCCCGGGCCCGTCAGGAAGGAGTCAGTCTGAACACTCTCGTCACCGCCATGATCGCCGAAGGCCTTGGCCACCGTCGGGCCTCGTGATGACATAATGAGGCCGGCCACACCCATGCAACGCCGCACCTTCCTCGCCTCCATCCCCGCCGCCTCCCTCCTCGCCGCACCCGCCCCCGGCGACCCCGTATTTCCCTACGGCGCCGTCTACTTCCGCAAATCCAACCCGCCCGAAGAAGACTGGGCCAAGGACCACAAACAGGCCGCCCAGCTCGGCATCAATAACTTCCGCCACTGGTTCATGTGGTCGGCCATCGAAGTCGCCCCCGGAAAATTCGATTGGCGCGACTACGACCGCATGTTCGAACTCGCCGCCGAAAACGGCATCAAAGTCACCGTCTCGGAAATGATCACCGCCGCCCCCGAATGGGCCTACGATCAATTCAGCCACGCCCGCTACCTCGCCTCCGACGGTACCCGTACGGACTCCTCCATCTCCGGCTCCTCCGCCACCGGCGGCTTCCCCGGCCTCTGCCTCGACAACGAAGACGCCCGCGAACGCGCCGGCACCTTCCTCACCGCCCTCGTCAACCGCTACAAGGACCACCCCGCCATGTGGGCCTGGGACCTCTGGAACGAACACGCCTGGCCCGGCGGCGCGCCCCCAAAAATGCTCTGCTACTGCGACGCCACCCAACAGAAATTCCGCGCCTGGCTCCAGAAAAAGTACGGCACCCTCGAAGCCCTCGGCAAAGCCTGGTATCGCTACAGCTATGCCGATTGGTCCAACGTCCACCCGCCCCGCTCCCTCGGCGGCTACCCCGAAAGTCTCGACTGGCTCGAGTTCCGCACCGACAACATGTTCCGCCTCCACCAGTGGCGCGTCGATCTCGTCCGCGGCCTCGATAAACGCAACCGCGTCACCGCCCACGGCATCGCCTCCACCCTCGAAGGCCTACCCGCCTCGGCCAATAACGACTGGCGCTCCGCCGCCCAAGTCGATTCCTGGGGCCTCACCTGGGTCGCCTCCCGCAAAGGCTCCGAACTCTGGAAGCAGTTCCACGCCCTCGACCTCACCCGCGCCGGCTCCCGCGGCAAACCCTTCTGGCACGCCGAAGCCCAGGCCGGTCCCCTCTGGATGCAACCGCAAGTCATCGGCCGACCCCGCGAAGACGGCCGCATCTCCGAAGACAAAGACGTCCGCCTCTGGAACCTCATCTCCATGGCCGGCGGCGCCACCGGCATCCTCTACCCCCGCTGGCGCCCGCTCCTCGATGGCCCCCTCTTCGGAGCCTTCGGACCCATGGGCATGGATGGCTCCGTCACCCCTCGCGCCGAAATGGCCGGCAAAGTCGCCAAATGGGCCAACGCCAACACGGACCTCTGGCGCTCCCGCCCCGTCCGCGGCGATGTCGGCATCGTCTTCGTCCCCGAAGCCGAAGTCTTCAATTTCGTCCAGCAGAACGGCAGCACCAAGCACTACGCCGAATCCGCCCGCGGTGCCTATCAAGCCTTCTTCGACTCCCATATCCAGCCCGATTTCGTCCACCTCGACGACATCGCCCAATACCCGCTCGTCTATCTTCCCTACCCCATTCACCTCACCGCTGACAGCGCCCGCAAACTCGAAACCTACGTCCGCAACGGCGGCATCCTCGTCAGCGAAGGCTGCCCCGGCTACTTCGGCGAACACGGCAAGGTCGGCACCCGCCAGCCCAATCTCGGTCTCGATACGCTCTTCGGCGCTCGCGAATCCTACGTCGAATTCACCCCCGACCTCCTCGAAAATCTCACCCTCCAGGTCCAAGGCAAAGCCATAGGCGGCCGCTACTTCCTCCAGCAGTTCGCCCTCGCCGGCGGCAAAGCCGCGGGCGCCTATGCCGGCAACACCATCGCCGCCGTCGAACACACCGCCGGCAAGGGC
>JBIKOG010000122.1:0-22491 GCA_044358225.1 Bryobacteraceae bacterium
TTTTGGGGCGGGGGCGGGCGAGTACGGCGTCTGGGGACACCCGGCCTGCGCGCTTCGCGCTTCGGCCCGCGGATGTCCCCGTGGGCGGTTAGACCTTGGAATGAAAAAGCGGGCCTGATGGGGCCCGCTTTTATTTTTGATTACGACCGGGGTTACTGGGCCGCTTTGATGTTGATCGTCAGCTTCTGGGCGATGGGTTCGCCGCCCTGGATGAAGGTGAGCGCCTGGTCGCCGGTGGGGGCGTTGGACGGCACTTCCACGTTGAACTGATAGAGGCCGATGAAGCCGGGGGCGAGGCCCTGGTAGAGCACCTTGGCTTCCGCGTCGCCGAACTTCACTGTGACCGGGTTAGTGAGCGCGGTCTGGCCGGTGGCTTTGCGGCCGCCGAGCGGGGGGAAGTTGGGCGTGATGGGTCCGAAGCCGAGGCCGTAGAAGAGAAGAATCTCGCCGCGGACGGCGGGGTCGTTGTCGACGTTGGGGATATTGCCGCCGCTGACGAATTTGCCGGTGGCGGAGTGGAGCGCGGCTACGTATTGCGTGTCGCCGACCTTGAAGGACGGGGGCGCGAGGAGCCCGCCGCTGTACTCGCGAATGGCGATGTTAGTGGCCGTGGTGGAGGCGCCGATGTAGGCGACGACGACGGGGACCGAATCACCGGAGGGGACGCCTTCGGGGATCTGGACGTTGATCTGGTTGGGGCTGACGTAGTTGACAAAGGCGCGGACGCCGCCGACGGTGGCCTGCACGTTTTCGAGCGTGATGGGGGCGACGGAGCCGCTGAAGTCCGCATCGGTCCAGCCGCGGCTGGCGCCGGCAAGGTTGCTGCCGTAGATTTCCAGATAGCTGCCCGGGGCTGCCTTGGCGCCGCCACCGAAGGCCGCGGCGACCTGGACGCCGTTGGGCGAGATGGAGGGCACGGGGAGCGGTTCGAGCGGGGTCATCGAGGAGATGAGGATGATGTTGCCGGCCTGGACGGTGCCGCCGCGGTAGTTGTAGGCGGGGAGTTCGGAGAACTGGCCGAAGTTGATGATGGGCTGATTGGCGATGGCATCCATGACGCGGAGGCTGGCGTCGTTGGCGACTCTGCCGAAGACGGTGAAGCCGCCGTTCTGGTTGTTGAGGTTGGCGGAGTTGTCGGCGAGGTTGAAGAAGAATTCGGTGGTGGCGCTGTTGGGATTGCCGTCGAGCTTGGCCATGGCGAGGGTGCCACGGGTGTTGGAGACCTGGTACTCGTTGCGGATGGGGGCGTCGGCGGGGATCTTGACGAACTGGGAGTTGTAGACCCAGCCGCCGGTTTGGATGATGAAGCCGCGGACGGAGCGATGGAACATCGTGTTATTGAACGCGCCGCGGTTCATGTACTTCAGGAAGTTATTGACCGTGTTCGGGGCGACGCTTTGGAGGAGGGTGACGTCGATGTCGCCCAGCGTCGTTTTCATGCGGATGATCGGATCCTGCGCCTGTACGGATAACAGAAGCGAAAAGAAGAGCGAGATACCCAACAGGCGAGTGCGCATTCCCTATAGTTTATCGCGACCGGTTGGGGGCGCGTACAATCAGAAACGATGCATATGTATCGTGGCGTGGCGGCCGGCGTGTTGGCGGTGTTGCTGCTCTCGGCACAGCCGGGGCGGCCCGAGCGGCGCTGGGCCATGTATGAACGCGAGATGCAGGACCCGGCCGAGGATCCGCCGGATGCGTGGGAAGAGACGGAGTTTGCGTTTGCGCGGTTGCGGTACCGGTCCGACCGGGACCGGTCGGGGTTTCGTTCGCGGTCGCGTTGGGGGATTGACGCGAACAAATCGGATCGGCAGTTTATTGCGGGCGTAAGGCGGTTGACGCGGATTCACGCGCGGTCGGTGGAGCAGATCATCGACATCGACAGTGACGAAATTTTCAACTGGCCGTGGCTGTATGCGGTGGGCATTGGGGATTGGCGGCTGAATGATGCGCAGGCGGAGCGGCTGCGGAAGTATTTCGACCGGGGTGGATTTTTCGTGGTCGATGATTTCCATAACGAGCGGGAGTGGGAGAGCTTCATGGTGGGGATGCGGCAGATCTACCCGGAGTGCCAGGCGGTGGAACTGCGGGATGGGGATGCGATTTTTCACACCGTGTTTGATTTGACCGAACGGTATCGGCCGCCGGGGTTGAACGTGGTGCATGACGACCAGATTGAGCGGGGCGGGATTGAGCCGCATTTCCGGGCGATTCTGGACGATAAGGGGCGGGTGATCGTCGGCATCTTTTTTAACATGGATCTGGGCGATGCGTGGGAGTGGGCGGACTTGCCGGAGTATCCGGAGAAGTATGCATCCATGGCTTTTCGGCTTGGGATTAACTACATCATTTATTCGATGACGCATTAAGTAAGCTATTGGGATGACGCGCCGCTCGTTGTTTCTTTCGCTTCCCTTATTGGCTCAAGAAAAGGTGGACAAGGCCACGGTTGACCGGTGGATGAAGGAGCTTTCCAACTGGGGGCGTTGGGGGAAGGACGACCAGTTGGGGGCGGTGAACCTGATCACGGCGGCGAAGCGGAAGCAGGCCGTGGCGCTGGTGCGGGAAGGGGTTTCCGTTTCGCTGGCGCGCGATACGGAGAAGGAGAAGGCGGAGGACAATCAGCGGCCGTTCACGCAGGAGATGAACAACACGGGGCTGAACCCGGCGGGCGGACAGTTTTCCGTGGACACCTATTCGGTGCTGTACCACGGGGTGGCGCATACGCATATGGATTCGCTGTGCCACATGTTCTACGAGGGCAAGATGTACAACGGGTTTTCGCAGGAGGAGGTGGGTGCGGAGGGCGCGAAGAAGCTGGCGATCAATGCGTTCAAGAGCGGCATTTTGACGCGGGGGATTTTGTTGGATTTTCCGGTGTTGAAGGGTGTGCCGTATTTGGAACCGGGGACGGCGTTGTATCCCTCCGATATCGAGGCGTGGGAGAAGAAGGCAGGGGTGCGCGTGGGGGCCGGGGATGTGGTGTTTGTGCGGACGGGGCGGTGGGCGCGGCGGGCTGCTTCGGGACCTTGGAATGTGGGGTTGCGGTCGGCCGGGTTGCATGCGTCTTGCGCGGCGTGGCTGCGGAAGCGGGATGTGGCGATGGTGGGCAGCGACGCGGCGACCGATGTGATGCCGTCGCGCGTGGAGGGGGTACGGCAGCCGATGCATCAATTGCTGCTGGTGGCGATGGGGACCCCGATTTTCGACAACTGTGATTTAGAAGCGGTGAGCGCAGCGGCGGTGGCGCGGAAGCGTTGGGAGTTTATGTTGTCGGCGGCGCCGATTTCGGTGAAGGGCGGAACGGGATCGCCATTGAACCCAATTGCTACGTTTTGATGGTTTCTTTGCGTGGTGCCCGCGTTGGTTGGTGTTATGGGAAAACGTTGGTTTCTTCTTGCTGCTTTGACCACGGTCGCGATGGCGCATGTGCACCCGAAGGGCTTTTCGATTGAGCCCGCGGCGGGGTGGCGCACGCAGGACAACGACAGCGGCGTACTGCTGATTCCGTCGGGCGCGGTGGCGAATGAAGAGGTCTACGTCGCGACCGTGCAGGATGGCTACAGCGCGGCGGAAGAGGCGAAGAGCGTGCGGGAGTTGAGCCAGACGTTCCTGCAGAATGGCGGGCAGATTCGGCGCGCCGGGGAGCGGGAGGCGATTGGGAATGGGGCGGCGTATTATTGGGAGATTGTGGATCCGCGGACGCGGGCGTTGGCGGGGTTGAAGATTTACTTTGCTCCGGTGGGAACGCGGGCGCAGGTGATTGTGGCTTATGGGCTGGCGAACCGGGTGGCGGCGCGCGATGGGGAGTTGCGGGGGATGCTGGCGACGATGCGGGTTGGTGATTCGAGCGCGTTGGCGGATCAGTGGTCGCGCAAGTTGCAGGGGAAGATGATCCGGCAGTTTCATGCCTATTCGGGTATGAGCAGCGACAAGCGGCACATGTTGAACGCCGATGGGAGCTACTGGTTCCGGAGTAGCAGCATGGTGTCTATCGATGTCCCTGGGGCGAGCGCGAGCAGCACGGGTGGCAACGGCGTGCAGGGGCGGTGGCGGATCAGCGAGGCGAATGGGAACGTATTTTTGCAGGTGCAGTTGGCGAGTGGGGAGACGCGGCAGTACCGCATTACGCAGGACGCGCGGAACTGGTATCTCAACGGGGAGAAGGCGTTTGCGGTGGACCCGGAATAGTGGCTAGCAGCGCTTCGAGTTTCGCTTTGGGGGCGGTGGGATCGTTGATGCGATTGCGGAGTTCGAAGGGGTCCGTGCGGAGGTCGTAGAGTTCGTCGGCGTTGGGCAGGTCGCGGTAGCGGATGAGTTTCCAGCGGTTGGTGCGGACGGCTTGGTAGCCCATTTTGCGGATGCGCGGGAAGACGGTGTCGGAGAAGTATTCGATGTAGACGGCGTCGCGTTTGGGGATAGGCGGGGCGGGGACGCCGGCCCACTGCAGGCACATGGGAAAGATGTCGGTGGAGGAGGTCATGGCGCGGACTTTTGTTTGTGGGCGGTAGGCGCGCGGGTAGCGGATGAGGAGAGGGATGCGGATGGCTTCTTCGTAGGGCAGGCGGCGTTCGCGGCTGAGGCAGTGTTCGCCGTAGAAGTAGCCGTGGTCGCTGGTGAAGACGATGGCGGTATTGGCAAGTTGGCCGGTGCGTTCGAGGACGTCGATGAGGCGGCCGAGGCCTTCATCGATGGCCTTGGTCATGCGCATACGGTTGAGGATCATGGCATCGTCGGTGGCGGTTTGTGGGGAGAGGGGCGGGACGCCTTCGATGGTTTGGAGGAGGGCGGGTTTATCTGTTGGGAGGACTTTATAGTTGCCGCGGCGGGGTGGGGTAAGGCCGGCGTAGAGGTCCCGATGGCGGGGGGCGACTTTGAAGTCGGCGGCTTCTTCGAAGTGGGTGACTTTGCCGTCGGCGCCCTGGGTAATGTTGGGGTGGATGGCTTTGTGGGAGAGGTAGAGGCAGAAGGGTTTGTCGCGTTTTTGGTTGATGAAGTCGACGGCGTGATCGGTGAGGATATCGGTGATGTAGCCTTTGGTTTGGATGGGTTTTCCGTTGACGTTGAGGGGAGGATCGAAGGATTCGCCCTGGCCGGGGAAGGAGACCCAGTGATCGAAGCCGGGGCGGGGAGAGTCGTCGACGCCCATATGCCATTTGCCGAGGAAGGCGGTGGCGTAGCCGTTGTCGTGGAGGAGGCGGGGCCAGGTTTTGAGCGTGTGGCTGTGGCGGGAACGGTCGGTGTTGTCGGTGATTCCGTGTTGGAAGGGATATTGACCGGTGAGGAATGTGGCGCGGCTGGGGGAGCAGAGGGGTGTGGCGACGAAGGCGTTTTCGAAGCGGGCGCCTTCGCGGGCGAGGCGGTCGGCATTGGGGGTTTGGGCGAAGGGATGGCCGGTGCAGCCGAGCTCGTCGAAGCGGAGATCGTCGACGAGGATGAAGACGATGTTGGGCCGGGCGGGTGCGGCGGGGGCAAGCGCGAGGCTCAGGAATTGCCGACGGTGCATGGGTTGTATTGTACGTCCCTATAATGGGGCGATGCTTCGGGCGTGGCGCGTGTTGGCGTTGTCGTCGCTATTGCTGTGGCCGCAGGGGCCTCGGGAGGAGGCGCGCACGGAGTTTCGATTTCTGCGGATGGAGTATCAGGACCGCGCGGGCACGCGGCGCGGGTTCGGGCGCGGGTGGTGGCGGCAGGATTGGCCGGAAGCGGAGATGCATTTTAAGCAGGGCATTGAGCGGCTGACGCGAATTCACACGGGCGACGGGCACCATCTGCCGTTGACCGATGACCGGATCTTCGATTTTCCGTGGGTGTATGCGACGCAGGTGGGGTATTGGGATTTGAGCGAGGCGGAGACAACGCGACTGCGGCAGTATCTGGAGCGGGGCGGGTTTCTGGTGGTGGATGATTTCTATGGGCCGGCTGAGTACGAGGCGTTCCGGCAGACGATGGAGCTGGTGGTGCCGAATCAGCCGATTTTGGATTTGGAGAACAGTGACCCGATTTGGCATGTGCTCTACGACGTGAACGAGCGGTTCTTTATTGCGGGGTTGCGGCATTTGGGCATGGGCGGATTTGGCATGCGGCGGCCGCTGGATCCGCCGCGTTGGCAGGGCATTCGGGATGAGAAGGGGCGGGTGGTTGTTGCTGTGAATTTCAACGTCGATGTGGGCGACGCGTGGGAGCATGCAGACCTGGCGGAGTATCCGGAGGCGATGACGGGGTTGGCTTATCGGATCGGGATCAACTACATCGTCTATTCGATGACCCATTGAAATCTGATATACCGATAGGGCGCATGAAACGCCGTCAACTCCTCCAATCGCTCGCTGCCGCTACGTTCGCGGGCAGCCAATTCGCCGAAGCCGCCCTGCCAAAGATGAAGATCACGCGGGTGCGGGTGTACGAGCCACCGAACTACAACCCGCTGTTCAACCAGAGCAACATGGTGGTGACGGTGGAGACCGACGCGGGGATCACCGGCATCGGCGAGGGCGGCGCGACGGATACGCTGACGCAGTGCGCCGGGACGCTGATTGGGAAGAATCCGTTCAAGATTGAGGCCATCTGGCAGGAGATGTATATTGCGTGGTTCTACCCGCCGGGGCGCGAGAAGATTCACGCGCTGGGGGCGATGGATCTGGCGCTGTGGGACATCAAGGGGAAGGCGCTGAAGCTGCCGGTGCATGAACTGTTGGGCGGCTCCGTGCGCGATCATTTGGAGTGCTACGCGACGGGCGGGGCGCGGCCGGCGAATACGAATCCGAACGAGCGGCTGAGCCTGCGGGAGCGGGCGCGGGCGACGATGGAGGCGGGGTATCGGGCGTTCCGGATGGGCGCGGGGGATACGCAGTCCGGTCAGGTTTTCAACACACATGAGCGCGTGCGGAAGGTGGCGGCCGATTGCAAAGAAGCGCGCGAGGGCGTGGGCAAGGATGGCGAATGGTGTATCGATTTCCACCAGCGTTTTGACTACTCCGATGCCGTTCGGGCGTGCAAGTTGATTGAGGATTTTGAGCCGTATTTTGTGGAGGACCCGACGCGCGACGAGCATGCGGCGCAGGACCTGCCGAAGCTGCGGCAGATGACGACGGTGCCATTGACGCATGGCGAGGAGTGGGGGCAGCGGTACGACTTCCACAAGCTGGTGGAGAACCACGACATCGACTATATTCGCGCGACGCTGCCGAACGTGGGCGGGATTACGGAGATGATGAAGATCGCGGCGATCTGCGAGACGCATGCGGTGGGCATTGTGCCGCACTTCACCGGGCCGATTGCGACGGCGGCGCTGGTGAACTGTTTGGGCACGTTCCCGGGGCCGGTGATTATGGAGTACAACTACGGCGGGCGGCCGCTGCCGCATTTGCCGGAGTGTTTGGATTTCAAGAATGGCAAGGCGTTGATGAACGACCGGCCGGGGTTGGGCGTGACGGTGGATTTGACTAAGTGCAAGCAGTTGGCGGAGATTACGACGGAGGGGCGGAAGAATGTGTTTCTGCGGCCGGATGGGTCGTTGACGCATTGGTAGTTTTGCGCGGCGCGATCGGGTTGTTTGGCGTGGGCATTTTGGTGCTCACGCTGCGCCCGGTCGCGCTGTTTCTTGGAGAAGAGCGATGGGTGCAGTTCGTATTCGGCGAATGATGGATTGCATGGGGTGGCCGGGCACTGGGCGTATCCGACGCTGCTGGTTGTGACGGTACCCGCGGGGGTAAGCGATGCGGCAGTTCGCGGGCGGCTTGCGGTATCGCGGGACGTGCTGCCGGCGGTGTTGCGGGAGAATGGCAGGGAGCGGGAGTTGTTGTTCTATACGTCGAATCCGAGTGCAGCGGCGGAGCGGGCACGAGCGGCCGGGTTCCGGTTTAGGCTTAGCCAGGATCCGGGATGGAAGGTGTATCAGCAGTACGGCGGGTCGCACTGAGACAGCTTGGCGGCATGATGACGGTGCAGTGACGAGTAAGCCCTGTGGCGTTGGGTAAACCGATCTGCCGCCGACGCTACTGCCGGGGGAAGGCGCGCGCGGCCGTTGCGCTGCGCGGTGTTGGAACGAGTTGGCCCCACTGCACCAGGTACTGGTACGCGAAGGGGTGGCGCCCAGGTGGCGCGCGATTCTATGAATCGCTGTCGTTCGGCGGCGGTCCGCTCGACGCGGCCGGCTCGCGCGACGATCGAGATGTCGGAGAGGCCGTCGCCGTCGAGATCGTCGGAGCTGACAGACTCGATGACTCCTTGCTCGGCGACGGGAAAGGCATCTACATCGTGCGCGCGCATCTCGTTCCACACCGCCAGCGAAATCAGGATTCTCGGGCGCTTCGGCGTGCGGAAATCGTAGGCGCGGAGCACACGGGAAACGGAACCCTGCGCGCCCAGGACGTGGGAGCACAGCAGGAAATCGACACCGGAGCCGGTGGAGAGCTTGTGGCACTGGTTCGTGATCACACCGGAATGATAGCCGAGCGAGACCCACTTCCCTTCCCGCTTCGTCAACAGGAAGCTGCCGCCGAATAGGAGGGAGTGGGGTTCGCAGCCGGAGGTGCCGACCACGGCGTCCTCACTCTTTGGGCTGAGAAAATGGCCGAAAGTGACGGCATCGTAGCGACGCCGGCCATCGAAGGATTCGCAGCGCGTCTCGACCAGAGTCCGGAATTCCGCGCGGTGTTCGGTCGTCGAGTCAACCGGGAACAGCGGGCGCTTCGCCCAGTCTGGCGGCTGCGCCACGCCAGTGAGTCCGGCCAGGACCAAAATTCGCCACGCCCACATACGCCCAGCATATACCGTGGAAACTTTGCCCCGCGCGCGCCCCGATGTTAGCCTTGCAGTATTGAGCTTCATCGGATGAGCAACACCCCTTCTTTGAAAGACCGCATGGAAAACCAGGCGAGAATTCGTGATCTTGCCCAGCAAGTGCAGTCCGGCGCGGTGGAAACGGTCATCGCCGCCTTCACCGATCACTACGGCCGGCTGATGGGGAAGCGGTTTGACGCCGACTACTTCATCGAATCCGTCGCGCATGCCGGTACGCACGCCTGCAACTACCTGCTCACCGTCGATATGGAGATGGAGCCCACGCCGGGCTACAAGTTCGCCAACTGGGAGATGGGCTACGGCGACTTCCACCTGGTGCCCGATCTGGCGACGCTGAAGATCCTCTCTTGGCAGGAGAAGACGGCGTTCGTGCATTGCGATGTTCCGGAGTCGGTGGCCCCGCGAGCGATTTTGCGGAATCAGCTGGAAGGCGCGAAAACATTGGGGTTTGAGGTGCTAGGCGCCTCCGAGCTCGAATACTTTGCCTATCGCAACTCCTACAAGCAGGCCTCGAAAAAGGGCTACGACAAACTGGAGCCGATGGGCTGGTACCTGGAAGACTACAACCTGCTGCAGGGCACGCGCCAGGAGTTCTACACGCGTGAGGTGCGGCGGCATTTGAAGGCCACCGGATTCGCTGTGGAAAGCTCGAAAGGCGAGTGGGGACTGGGCCAGCACGAGATAAACGTGAAGTACTCCGAAGTGCTGGAAATGGCCGATAATCACGCCCTTTTGAAGCAGTGCATGAAGGAGATCGCCGACCAGACGGGCGTCAGCGTGACCTTTATGGCGAAGCCCCATCATGGCCAGGCGGGGTCGAGTTGCCACATCCATTTGAGCCTGCGCAAGGACGGCAAGAACGCCTTTGCCGGCGAAACCGATGAGTTCCGCCACTTCCTGGGCGGGTGGATGGCGCACGCGGCGGAGATGATGGTTTTCTACGCGCCGACGATCAATAGCTACAAGCGATTCGAAGACTTGAGCTGGGCGCCGACGCGCATTGCCTGGAGCCGGGACAACCGCACCGCCGGGTTCCGTGTCGTGGGCCACGGTCCCAGCCTGCGCATCGAATGCCGTATCCCGGGCGCCGATGCGAATCCCTATCTGGCCTTCGCGGCTTCGGTGGCGTCGGGCCTGGACGGCATCCGCAACAAGATTGAACCGCCGCCGATTTTTGAAGGCGACGTTTACGCGGCGCGGACGCTGCCGCGAGTGCCCTACACGCTGGAGCACGCGGTCGACCTGTTTGAGGCCAGCGAATTTGCCAAAGCTCAGTTCGGCCCCGATGTGGTCGAACACTACGCGCACTTCTATCGGAACGAGCAGAAGGCGTTTGAACGCGTGGTAACGGACTGGGAACGCCGCCGTTACTTCGAGCGAATCTGAACGGAGAATTTATGCGATTACAAGACAAAGTTGCACTGATCACCGGCGCCGGCGGCGGCATCGGCAAGGAAACCGCGCTGCTGTTCGCGGCCGAAGGCGCGAGCGTTGTTTGCGTCGACTACAACGCCGGGCCGAATGAAGAAGTGGCCGCGGCCATCAACGCCGCCGGTGGCAAGGCCATTGCCGTGAAGGCCGACGTTTCCAAGGCCGCCGACTGCGAAGCCATGGTGAAGGCCGCCGAAGATACCTACGGCAAGCTGAACATCATCTTCAACAACGCCGGCATCTCGCACGCCGATGACGACGACGCCATCACGACTTCGGAAGAGGTGTGGGACCTGACGTTCCAGATCAACGTGAAGGGCGTGTTCCTTGGCTGCAAATACGGCATCCCAGCGCTGCGCCGCGCCGGTGGCGGGTCGATCATCAACACCGCGAGCTTCGTTGCCATTCTGGGCGCCGCCACGCCGCAGCTTGCCTACACGGCCAGCAAAGGCGCCGTGCTCAGCATGTCGCGCGAACTGTCGGCGATCCACGCGCGCGAAGGCATCCGCGTGAACGCGCTGTGCCCCGGACCGCTGTACACCGAGCTGTTGATGAAGTATCTGAACACCGAAGAAAAGCGCCAGCGCCGGTTGGTCCACATCCCCATGGGCCGGTTCGGCCAGGCCAAGGAAATCGCTTTCGCCGCGCTGTATCTGGCGAGCGATGAATCGAGCTTCGTGACCGGTTCTGAATTCCTTGTTGACGGCGGCATCACCGCGGCCTACACCACACCGCTATGAGCACGCAGAAAACTATTTCCCCTGTCGACGGCAGCGTCTACGTTGTCCGCGAACAGGCCACCGGCGAACAGATCGATCAACTGCTGACCAAGGCCGCGGCGGCGCAGAAGGGCTGGGCGGCGACGCCGCTCGATGAGCGCCGCGCCATTGTCACGCGCTTCATCGAGGCGATGAACGCGAGCGCCGACGCCATTGGCGAGGAGCTGACATGGCAGATGGGCCGCCCCATTCGCTACACGCCGAACGAGATCCGCCGCGGCTTCACGGACCGCGCCCGCTTTGGCGTGGAAGCCGCGCCGGGCGCGCTGGCCGATATCGCCGTCGCTCCGATCGCGGGGTTCAATCGGTTCATCCGCAAGGATCCGGTGGGCATCGTGCTGACCGTTGCGCCGTGGAACTACCCGTATCTGGCCGCGGTCAATAGCGTGGTCCCCGCGCTGCTGGCGGGCAATGCGGTGATCCTCAAACACTCCTCGCAGACCCCACTGTGCGCCGAGCGCATCGCCGACGGGTTCAAGGCCGCGGGGCTGCCCGATGGCGTCTTCAACGTGCTGCACGCCAGCCACGCCGATGTCGAAAAGATCATCGGCTCCGGCCGCATCGGCTTCGTCTCCTTCACCGGTTCGGTGGCGGGCGGCAAGCAGATTCAGGCTGCGGCGAACGGCGTTTTCATCGGCATGAATCTGGAGTTGGGGGGCAAGGATCCGGCGTATGTGCGGGAAGATGCGAATCTGGCCGATGCCATCGAGAACCTCGTCGATGGCGCCATGTTCAACTCCGGCCAGTGCTGCTGCGGCATCGAGCGTATCTACGTGCACCAGAGCGTCTACGACAAGTTCGTCGAAGGTGCGGTGGCGCTCACGCGGACGTACAAGCTCGATAACCCGCTCGATCCTACGACGACCCTCGGCCCCATGGTGAAGACCAGCGCCGCCGAGTTCGTCCGCGCCCAAATTGCCGAAGCCATTGCGCAGGGCGCCCACGCCCACATCGACCCGCGCGAGTTCGCCCGCGACGCCGCCGGTACGCCGTATCTGGCGCCGCAGATCCTCACCAACGTCAATCACGGCATGCGCGTGATGATGGAGGAGACATTCGGCCCGGTGGTCGGCATCATGCCTGTCGCCAATGACGAAGAGGCGATCCGGCTGATGAACGACAGCCCGTACGGCCTTACCGCCGGCGTCTGGACAACGAACGAAGAAGCCGCGCTGCGCATCGGCGCGCAGATTGAAACCGGCACGCTCTTCATGAACCGCTGCGACTATCTGGACCCGGCGCTGGCCTGGACCGGCGTCAAGGATACCGGCCGCGGTTGCTCGCTCAGCGTCTTGGGTTTCGACGCGCTCACTCGTCCGAAGTCTTATCACCTCCGCGCCGTATGAGGTTGGGGCTCCTGCAGTGCGATCACACGTTGGAATCGGTCCGCCACATCGCGGGTGATTACGACGCCATGTTCGCCAATTGGCTTCCCGCCGAATGGAAGGTCTACGATCTCACCACAGGCGAAGCCCCGCGGGACCTCAACGAATGCGACGCCTACATCACCACCGGATCCAAGGCCAGCGTCTATGACGACGAGCCTTGGATCCACCAATTCGCCGCGCTCACGCAGCGGATTCACGCGGCTGGCGTTCCGTTCCTGGGCGTCTGTTTCGGCCACCAGATGATGGGCCACGCGCTCGGGGGCCGAGTTGCCAAGAGCCCAAACGGCTGGGGGATTGGCGTGCATACGTTCGCCATCTCGAAACACGAAGCGTGGATGCAGCCGGCAACCGCAAGCATCAACGTGCTGATGAGTTGCCAGGATCAGGTCCTCGACCTGCCCCCCGGCGCGGAAGTCCTCGGCGGCAATGCCCACTGCCCCGTCGGCATCTTCCGCATGGGCCGGATGCTGGGCATCCAGGGGCATCCGGAATTCACGCCCGCCTACGCCGAGGCCCTGTTACACCTGCGTCGTGAACGCATTGGCGCCGAACGGGTCGACAAGGCCCTCGTCACCTTGCACACGCCGTTGCACCCCGAACTGCTCGCCACCTGGACCACAAACTTTTGCAATGAACCTCACGCCAATTTGTAGACCCACCGCCACCGGCTTCGAAGCCTTCATCGAAGAGATTCCCGAACTCCGCGCCGAAGGCGCTACGCCCGAAGAGGCCAGCGAAAAACTCGCTGCATCCGTCGACGTTGTCCTAAACGCCGTCCGCGAAGTCATCGGCGACGAGCCGATCTGAACTCGTCAGCGCAGACCCTTCACCACGTTCTCCGGCGCCTGAAACACCGTCCCATGCCGCACGCCGGCGGGCATCACCACACGGTCCGTCACGTCTTCCCACGGCCCGCCCAGACTCTTCGCCCGCACGGCGCCGTACTTCTTGTCTCGGTACTTGTCGAAGTAGATATACCAAAACGAACCGATCCGCATCGGGCTCGCCCCTTCGGCCCACTGCGGCCCGGAGATGGGCGCCGACGGTGCTGACCAAGGCCCGTCGAGCGACGACGACGACGTCAGGAACAAGTGCTTCTTCGCCACCGGCCGCTCCGTCTCGTCCTTCACCACCATCCAGTACTTCCCGCCCTCGCGGAACAGCGCCCCATCGATCACCTGGAACCCCGGATCATAAAACAACTTCGCCGGCGTGAAATCTACGAAATCCTTCGTACGCACCGCGTACAGCCGGTGGTTATAGTCCTTCGAACCGGCCCCTAATGTCTCCGGAAACTTCCCGGGAACGGTGGAAGCCCACACCACTACGAAGCTCTTCGTAGCCGCATCATAGAACACCTCCGGCGCCCAGCAATTCGACGCTTCCGCCAGGCACGCGAACGTCTTCTGCGCCGTCCACGTTTTTAGATCACGTGAACTGGAATACCCCAACGTCTTCCCGTTCCACGACGTCGTCCACACCATGTGGAACACGCCATCGGACCCGCGCGTGATAGACGGATCGCGCATCAGTTTCGACTCACCCACCACCGGTGCCAGCAGCGGCTTGTCCCCGTTCAACGCCGTCCAATGCAGCCCGTCGCGGCTCTCGGCCAGGAACAAACCCGTCTCCCCGTTCCCGCGGAAAAACGAAAACACCAGCACGGCACCAAGGAAAAAGTTCACCCTCGCATGATACCGTGGAGCGAATGCGCTCACTGTTTCTCGCTGCTCTGTGCGCGGCTGCCCTGTCGGCCGCCGACGCCCCCAACACCCTCACCGCCGCCGAAAAAAAGGCCGGCTGGAAGCTGCTCTTCGACGGCAAAACGATGAAAGGCTGGGAAGACGTCACCAAGCTCACGCCCCCCGGCGATTCCTGGATCATCGAAGACGGTGCACTGAAATCCGTCCCGCATCCCAAGCTCCGCGAAGACCTCTTCAGCGCCGAGCGCTTCGGCGATTTTGAACTCGCCTGGGAGTGGAAGATCGAAGCCAAAGGCAACAGCGGCCTGAAGTATCGCGTGCAAGACCGGTTCTTCGTCGACGAACGGCGTGTGAAGGAGTTCGGCAGGTTCGAGAACTTGGCCAACCACGGCGCCCGCACCCGCGAGTTCAAACGCTCCCAGTCCACGCAGGAATACATCGTCGCCTTCGAGTATCAGATGATCGATGACGCCGGTCACGCCGACGCCAAGCGCGGCGCCTACTACCAGGCCGGCGCGCTCTATTCGATGATCCCCGCCGCGCAGCCCGCGGCTAAGCCCATCGGCGAGTACAACCAGTCCCGCATTGTCGTCCAGGGCAACCACATCGAACACTGGCTCAACGGCGTGAAAGTTGTCGACGGCGACCTCAGCGCCAAATCGACTCTCGAAAAATCCGCCGGCCGCTGGGGCGCCGATTCACCCATCCACAAAGCCCTTGCCGAACAGCCGAAGAAGGAATGTCAGATCACGCTGCAAAACCACGGCGACGCCGCCTGGTTCCGCAGCATCAAGGTCCGCAAACTAAAGTAGTTTCCCCAGCAAATCCCGCGCCTGCGCCGAGTCCGGATGAAACCGCAGCACTCGGCGCAGCGTGGCGGCGGCACCCAGTTTATCTCCCGCCTGCATCTGCCCCATCGCCAGGTTCAACCCCACCGCCAGCATTCCCGGATTCTTCGCAAACGCCTTCGCCCACAGCGCCAGCGCCTCCCGCGTCCGCCCCTCCTGCATCCGGTAAATCCCCAGATTCGCCATCGCCGTGGTGTGGTCCGGCTCCAACCGCAACGCCCGTTCATAGAGCGCAGCACCCTTCCCGCGCGTATCGTAGAGCTGTGCCAATTGCACTAGCACCGCCGCATCCACATCCGCACCTGCCGCCAATTTCTCCAACGAACCCAACCGCTTCGCCGGCTCCGCCAACGCCCACTCGCGCTCGCCCGGCGTCATCCCCGCAAACGGCCGCAGCTCCTTCAACGCCGCCAACGATCCGGGCCGCCGCGCAATGGTATGGTCCGTATAAACGACGTGCTCCCCCTCGCGCGAACGGCCCTTCGGCATATGGCACGCCGCGCAATCCGGCCCCCCTTTCGCATGGGGCTGGTGACAATCCAGACACGCCGCCTGGCGCGTCGTCCCCGCATGCGCATCGTGGCAGGTGCCGCACCACAACTTGTCGCCGGAAGACTGCGCACACCGGCTCCGCGCCAACTGCTCGGCATGGTCCGTCGCCGCCCGTTCCCCGCCACGCCCGCCAACAAACACCATCAAGTGATCACTCAACAAATCCCCCACTCGGAACGTCTCCGGCCCCCGTCCCGCGCGCGCCACCCGCGCCGCGCCGGTCAAATGGCACTGCAAACAGACGCTGTCCCGCCGCGCCGCCGGCAGCCTCGCCGGATTCACGATTGGCCCCGTCCGCGCTACATGCGCCTCCCCAGCCCCGTGGCACCGCTCACAGCTCACGCCACCCTCCGCGAATGGCGGGTCCCCATAGGCATTTTGTGTACCCGCCGCCACGCGCGCCCCGCTGGCGTGGCACTGCAGACACGCACTCTCCACCGGCCGCGCCACATCCACGAAGGGCTTCGTACTATACCCCGGCGACAATCCCCACGCTCCGCGAGCCGCATAGTAGGACGCCGGCGATTGAAACAGAAACCCGTCCACGAAACCCGCGTAGCTCCGCCCCACCGCGCCCGAGCCCACGAAATACTCCATCCGAAACGTGCCCTTGCCGTAGTCCACTTCATACGACGGCGTCACGCGATACCGCGCCCCGGGCCCGCGGAAGACGCCCGCGTCGAACGTCTCAAAGCCATCGCCCACGCGCCCGCTGCTACGCGCCATGCCGCTTCGCCGCTGCTTCTCAAAAATCTCCCGGTGGCATGGCGCGCACGCCCGGCTGCCTGTCTCACCCCAGACGGCCGCCGTCAGCGCCAACGCCAGCGCCCAACGCATGACCTACAGCGCCGCCGTCACTTCAATCTCAATCAGCGCCCCCGCCCACAGCTCGGAGACGCCGACGCCCGTTTTGGCCGGCTTGTGCGTGGAGAAGAACTCGGCGTAGACCTCGTTCGCCTCCGCCAGCCGCCCGTAATCGGTGAGGTACAAATTGCACCGCGCCACGCGGTCCAGCCCTGACCCGGCTTCCTTCAAAATCCGTTCGATGTTCACGAGCGCTTGGCGCGTCTGCGAACGCATATCGTCCCCGGCCAGCCGGTTGGTTAGCGGATCGATCCCCAGCATCCCGGAGACAAAGACAAGATTCCCCAAAACAGTCGCCTGCGAATAGGTCGAGTTCGCCGGCGGCAGCTCCGGAATGGTTAAGGGGACCGGCCGCGGCCGGTCCCCTTGTTGGTGTTGTGACATCCCTCTGATTAGAACGTAAAGCGCAGAGCGATTTCAATGTTGCGCGGGCCAAGCTGCTGACCCGTGTACTGACCGAAGAAGGGGCTGGCCAGATTGGCATTCAACCCGCCAACGCCCGCCCAGTTGAACGCGTTCAAGAATGTGCCGCGCAGCTCCAATGTCCGCTGCTCGTCGAACTTGAACGTCTTGGAGATGTTCGCGTCGAACGAGGTCAAACGGCGGTCACGGATGTTGGGCAGGTACGGCCCAACGGTCCCCAGCCGCGTCACCACGTTCTGGCCACCGGCAAACACCGGAGGATTCGCGAAGGCAGCCCGGTTCAGGTAGGCCGTGCCACCATTGACTCCGCGGAAATTGATGCCCGCGTCGGAGTTCAGCACGATCGGCACGCCCGCGACCAGGTCCGGCCGCGCCGCATTGCCGGTCGGCAAATTGATACCGCCGGTGGAGATGGCCACCGGATTACCGGAGCGCCAGTTGTGGATACCGGAAAGCTGCCAGCCGCCCAGGAACTTGTCCACGATCGGGCTCAGATTCACCAGCTTGTTTGTGCCAATGGGAAGCTCATAAATCCAGCTCAACTTGGCGACGTGCGGCAAGTGGTAGTTCGTGATGCTCCGTTCCAGATTGCGGTTGAAGACGTCGGCAACGCCTTCGGCATCGATGGCGTTGTCCGTCAAGCCGATGGACTTCGACCATGTGTAGGCGCCCAACAAGGCAAGGCCATTTTTAAAGTGGCGCGTCACCTGCATCTGCATCCCCTGGTAGGACGAGTTGCCCATGTTGGGGAAGATGCTGTTGATTCCCGTGAACTGCGCGTAGGGCCGCAGAGCCTGCAGGTTCGTGCCAACGAAGCCCGGGAAGGGTGCCGGGATGGGGCTCGAAGCCGTCCACGGACGCGGGAGCAAATCACCATATTGCTGCACAGCCGAGAACGGTACGTTGTTCGGCTGATCAAAGCCCTTGGCGATCAGCCGCGTGCCCTTGTTGGCCACGTAGTTGACTTCAATCACCGTGTTCGCCGGCAGCTGATACTGCAAACCGAAGTTCCAGTTCTGCACGTACGGTAAGCGATTGCCGCTCGTCGAGTAGTAGTCGATGCCCTGCCCGTTGGCCAGCGTCGGGATCTTATTCGGCAGCGTTCCCGTGAAGTCGGGATAACGGTCGGAGATGTTTCCCAGCGACGCTTCCGCGAACGGAATCTGCCGGTTCGCCGAGTTCACAACCAGATTGCCGTTGTAGCCCAACGTCCCGCCAAAGCCGAAGCCGTTGGAAATGGCCGGGGTGTTGTTGATGCCGTAGCCACCGCGCATGACCAACTTGTTCGTCAACGCATAGGCGAACCCGAACTTCGGCGAAATCTGCTTCCAGTAGGTATCCTGGAAACCGCGCAGTCCACGCTCGTCGGCAAACGCCAACGCGCCCGGCTTGTTGCCCGCGCCCGGGTTGGCCAGCGCAAAATCGATAGCCGACATGCGGCCGGCGACTTCGATCAACCCGCCCACCATCTCCCAGCGCAAGCCGAGATTCAGCGTCAGGCGCGGCGTCACCTTCCAGTCATCCTGGAAATAGAAGCCCGCCGTGCGCCAGCGGTGGCCAAAGTTGGAAGCGGCAATGCCGCGGCTCGTCGAGGCGTAGTCGCCCAGCAGGAAGCTGGCAAAGCTGTGCCCCGTCTGGTTGATGTAGCCCGGCAACGCCGTCTGGTTCGGGGAGAAATTGAAATCGCCCGACCCGGACTTATTGCGGGTGTTGAAGTAGTAGCGGCGATTTTCAAAGCCGAATTTGAAGTTGTGCTTGCCGCTGACTTTCGTCATGTCCACCTGACCGATCGTGGACCCGTTGTAGCTCCCGCCACGGCTGCCCGACCCCAGCCGGCCGCCGGCGCCGATGCCGCCGCCTTGAAACGGCTGACCCGCGAAGTTCAGCACGGGGAAGTGAACGCCGGGAACGTTTTGCAGTCCAATCTTGGCGGGCCAGTCCTGGTCCACATAGACGCTCTCGTTATTGTTCCCGAAACGGTTGTAGCCAAGATTGACCCGGCCCAGAAGGGTCGGCGTCAACGTGAAGTCGTAGGACAACCGGACCATCGTGCCCGGCGTGTCCTGATTCTGATACACGTTGGTGGGGGAGCCTGGAGGCGCGCTCCAACGCGGAGTTCCCGAATTGTACCGGGTCCGGAAGTTGCGGTTCACCATCCCGCTCATCCGGTGACGCTCGTTGAAATTGTGGTCACCCTTGAAGGTCAGCATGCGTTCCCGGAACTCCGGGCAGCAGGTGCCGATCGCGGGCATGTTGTTCAACATGCCGCCGAAGATCGGATCGTCGATCGGCGCCAGTTCCAGAATCTTGGAAGGCACGGCACCGAAGCGGCTCCGCGGAATGATATTCCCCGGGAACATATCGCGCACCCAAGTGGAGCCCACCTGGCGCGAAGAGCGCGGATCGTAGATGGACCCGAACTGAACGGGACGTCCCAAGGCATCGGGAGCCAGAGCCGTGCCCGAACCCGCATTGCCAGTGAAGGCGGGATTCAACAGGCCGGCGAAATTTCCCTGCTTGAATTCCGGCGTCGGCAAAGTGACAAAGCCGCTCTGGTTGAAATCTGCTTGCGTGGTACGTTCCATGTTGTGGAACCAGAACGTCTTGTTGCGGCCGTCATAAAGTTTCGGGATCATGACGGGCCCGCCCGCCGAGTAGCCGTAGTTGTGTTGCTTGAACGGTTGCCGCTTAATGCCCGCCGCGTTGCTGTTGAACGCATTCGCGCGCAACGCGTCATTCTGCCCGTAGTAGTAGGCGCTGCCATGCAGCGAGTTCGTACCGCTCTTGGTGGCGAAGTTGGCAACCGAGGTCTGGCCGCCGGAGTACTGCGCGCTCACGGTGCCGGTCTGCATTTTGAATTCGCTGATCGCTTCGGCCGACGGGCTGAACTCGGAGTTCGCCCCGCCCGCCAAATCCATGCGGCCCACCGAAATGCCATCGATCAAAATCTCGTGCGAGTAGTTCTGCCCGCCGTTGATCGATCCCTGCCACGTGCCACCCACCGAACCGGGCAGTGACGTAAAGATGAACTGTTGAATCTGCCGCCGTCCGCCGCCCACCGCGATCGGCCAGGCGTCGAACTCCTTCTTCGTCACGTAACTCCCGATTTCCGCGGTACCCGTTTCCAACAACGGCGCCTCGCTCGAAACCGTGATCTGCTCGGAGATGTTCCCAACTTCCAACTTGAAATCGACGGTCAGCGTCTGCGCCACGGCCAGCACGACGTTCTGCCGGATAGCCCCTTTGAACCCCGAGGCCGATACCGTAATCCGGTAGGTCCCAGGTGACAGGGACGGCATGCGGTATACGCCCGCCTCCGTCGTCACGGACGTGAATTCCACGCCATTGGCGGGATTGACAACCTTCACCGTCGCGCCCACTACGGCAGCGCCCGACGGGTCAAGTACAGTACCGTTGAAAGTGCCACGCTCAGCCTGTCCGAACAGGCTGGCGCCAATAACCAAAGCAAGAACAATGCGACAAATGTGCATCCAATAGCCCCTTGTTTCTTCCATTTACGTCGCGGACTGACGTTGGGAGAGACTGTATCACAGTTCTAAACTGAAGTGGTGCCTCTGGTACTAGCCGTACTTTTCGCCTCCGGACTGACCGCCATGAGCTGCGCCGTCTTTCCTCCCTGTTACGCCGTTCGCCCCGGGCTCGTCGTCGCCATCGCCGAGACAGTCGATCCCTACGAAGCACCGAAACATCGGCTCCCCGCACAGCAACGGGTGCCCATCCGCATGCGCCTCCGCAAGCTGATCTACGGCCACTCGCCAGGCCAGGAATTCACCCTGCAATGGTTCGGGGAAGTCAGCCTCCGCGCCGGCGAGTTGATCTACATCGAAGAGTCCAACGCCCCGTTGCGCGCCAGGGCCTGTGGCCCGACCGATAGCGTCTCGGCCAACACTCCGACCCGCCAGCAATTCTTCCAGGAACTCGCCGCCGGCAAGCACCAGGGCACCTACGTGCGCATCGCCTTCCGGACGGGCGCCCACAGCGCCATCCGCCTCTCCGGCCCCAACGAGACCATCGAGAATGTATTCGACGCCCGCGGCGTCACCGAATGGCGCAACCTCCCGCCCGGCCGCTACACCGTCCACCCCGCGCGCAGTGGATTCACGCTCGACGAGCGGAACGAATCGAATCCCACATTCCAACTCCTCCCCGGCGCCTGCGTCCAATTCCTTTTCGACCCCAAGTAAACTGAAGCCATGCGCCCGGCCTTTGCCCTCCTGTTCGCCACCACCACCTGGGCCCTCACCTGCGGCACGCCGCCACCCTGTTCGGCTCTCACTCCCGATCTCACCGTCCTGCTGGCCGAAGCCATGGAGACCCACCTGCCCGTCCAGGATTCCGGCAAACTGCACCCGGTACGAATGAAGCTTCGCACACTGCTCTACGGCCGCTCCCCAGGTGCCGAATTCGTCTGGTACGCCTGGCCAAGCGCGAAGATCCACCCCGGCGACGTCTTCTATTTGGAGGAAAACGCCCAGTCCAATTTCCGCGCCCAGCTCTGCGGCGTGTCCGGTGGTTACTACGAACCGGAACATGGCGAGCGGGTGAAATTCTTCCGCGAACTGGCCGCAGGCGAACACACCCAAGCCACCCTGCGCGTCCACGCATCGGACCACAACAGCGCGCGCATCCCCGGCGTCAGCATGCTGCTCGCCAACGCCGCCCGACGCCTGGATTCCACCACCAACACCCGTGGCGAAGCCGCCTGGGACGCCATCCCTCCCGGCCGCTACGCCCTAACAATCTCCAAGCAGCACTTCTCGATCAAGGAAGCACCCGGCGCTATCGAGGTCGTTCCCGGAGCTTGCCTCCAGCGCTTCGCCTACCTGCGTGCCAACTTCTCCCTCACTGGCACCATCCAAACGCCGGACGGCAAACACGTAGGTAACCTCCCGGTTCAGCTCGTCCGCGAAACCGGCGCAACCGACTCGGCAACGGAGACTGATGAAAACGGCAGATTCACCTTCCCCCACGTCAATCCGGGCGAATACACTCTCGTAGCAGGCACCGGCACGCCCTACCCGGCCACTTATTACCCGGGCGTGCCCAATCGTGAACTCGCCCGAACCATCGCGGTCGGCCCGGATGCGGACACACGCCCCCTGCAACTCTCGATCCCTCATCCCCGGCCCACGCGCACGCTTTCGCTCCGCATCCCCAACGCAACCGCCGCGTATCGGATTCGCCCCAATATTGCGGTAGTCAAGGGTACTCTCTACGAACAGAAGTGGAACCAAGCCGATCGCATCATAACCGCCGTCATCACTGCCACCGAGCCCTTCACCTTCCGTCTCGGCGCGCTTCCCGAAAAGACGTCATTTGAAATCTCGGAAGAGATCACCATCCCCGCTGGCAACGAAAGTCTCACCCTCCCCGTCCCACTCCAAGCACCGAGATAAATGCGGCCACTCCTCGCCCTGTTCTACACCGCTGCCCGCCGCTGCCGCCCTGCTACAACGTCAAACCGAACCTCACCGTCCTCATCGCCGAATCGCTAACCGCGCCCACGCCAGACAACAACACCATCCGCCTAAAACTCCGCACCCTCACCCACTGCGCCCACCCTGGCCTCGAATTCCCCTTCGACGTCAGCCACCTATAATGAGGTCCGCACCGGCGACCTCCTCTACATCGAACTCGCCAGCCGCATCCAATACTTCCGCGGACTCGACGCCGGCGC
>JBIKOG010000324.1:0-7144 GCA_044358225.1 Bryobacteraceae bacterium
TGGGGCCGGCGTTTTATGCGTCGCGGTTTGCGGTGCCGGGGTGGGTGATGGCTTGGTTGGCGTTTGGGTATTTGGAGTGGTTGTGGGGGATGGGAGAGGCGATGTGGGATCAGTGGGGGTGGCCGCGATGGACCGGGCTCGCGGCGGGTGCGGTGCTGGCGTGGGCGCGGCCAACGTGGCGTGCAGGGACCGCTGTCAGCTTTGGGTTGGGAGTGGGAATTCTGGGCTGGGCATTGCGGACGCAGTGGCACGGCATTTGGACCGCGCGGCCGGGTTATGAGACGGAGACGGTCTTCGAGTTCTTTACGCCGGGGGTGCTATTGGCGGCGGCTCCGGTGGTGGGGATTGCGTGGCGGATCGGGCAGTTACGACTGGGCGCGAAGACGATTTGGTGGAGTGGGGTTGGGGGCGTATGGCTGCCGTCGATGGCGGGTATCGCGGTCGCTTCCGTGGCAACCGACGCGGGCGCCACACTGCACTGGACGCCGAGCCTGTTCCGGGGATTCTATTGGGCCTTGCAGGGGGCGGAGGGGTTGAACGAGACTGCCGTTGTCGTTTACAGCGTTACCCTTCTGGGTCCGGCGCTGGTGAGTGCCTATTCGTTGCGGAAACTACGGGAGGAGTGGACCGGACGGCGGGTATTGGCACTGGCACCGTTGGGGTTGTGGGCAGTTGCGTGGGCGGTGAGCCAAGTCTTGGGAGCGGAGAATGGCCTTTCGTATTTCTTCTTCACGCCGATCCACCGCTGGTGGGCGTGGGGCGTCATCGCACTCGGCGCGGCGGCCGGGTTGCGGGTGCTGTTCTTGCCTGTTTCCGGAAAGATGGAGTACCATCGACGTGACAGCGCATGAGCCTATTTAGCCGAAAACCCAAAGAAACTGCCAGCATTACCTACGTTTCGCACACTGGCGCGAGCCAGACCTTCGACGTCCCGTTGGGCACGTCGGTGATGGAGGGCGGCGTGCGCAATGGCGTGGAAGAGATCGTCGCCGAGTGCGGCGGGGCGTGCATTTGCGCCACCTGCCACGTGTTCGTGGATGAGGCCTATCTGCCGCTGCTCGACCCGATCGAAGCGGGCGAGAACGAGATGCTGGGCAATACGCTGGTGAAGCGGCAGCCGAACAGCCGGTTGAGCTGTCAGATTCAGGTCACCAAATCGCTGGACGGCATGGTGGTGCATACGCCCGAGGCGCAGGTTTAGTGGCGGCTGGCGTCGTGATCGCCGGCGCGGGGCAGGCCGGTTTTCAAGCCGCTTTTTCGTTGCGCTCGGAAGGGTACGCGGGGCCGATCACGCTGGTGGGAGAAGAGGCGGGGTTGCCGTATCAGCGGCCGCCGCTTTCCAAGGGCTGTTTGCACGGCAAGCAGGAGTTGGACGAGATCGATCTGCGTCCGGCTGCTTTTTACGAAAAGCAGAACATCGCGCTGCGAATGGGGGAGCGGATTCTGGCGATCGACCGGGATGCGCGGCGCGCCTATTTGGCCGATGGCGAGGGGTTGGAGTACGACTATTTGCTGCTGGCGACGGGCGCGAGTAATCGCCGGTTGGCAGGGCCGGGGGCGCTGTATTTGCGGACTCGCCAGGAGGCCGCAATGCTATTGACGGCGTTGGAAGCGGCGGAGCGGTTGGTGGTTGTGGGGGGCGGATTCATTGGGCTGGAAGTTGCGGCGGCGGCGACGGCGCTGGAACGGAAGGTGACCGTTGTGGAGCCGCAGGAGCGGCTGATGCAGCGCGCGGTGGGGCCGATTATTTCTGAGTATTTTCGCGCGATGCATGTGGGCCACGGCGTGGAGTTTGTGTTTGGCGAAGGGTGCACGGAGATTGACGACGATGGGGCGGTGGTGCTGACGAATGGTGCCGTGCTGCCTGCGGATATGGTGGTGGCCGGGATTGGCGTGACGCCGCGGGCGGAGTTGGCGGTGGCGGCGGGGTTGTCTGTCGCGAATGGGATTGTGGTCGACGAGTATTTGCGGACGGCCGATGAGCGGATCTATGCCATTGGGGATTGCGCTTCGTTTCCGAGCCGGTTTGCGGGCGGGATGGCGCGGTTGGAATCGGTACAAAATGCAGTGGACCAGGCACGGTGTTTTGCCGAGGCGGTGTGCGGGCGGCCGCGGCCGTACGATGCGGTGCCGTGGTTTTGGACGGATCAGTTTGAAGCGAAGCTGCAGATGGTGGGGATTTCGCAGGGGTTTGATTGCGAAGTGACGCGCGGGGATATCGGCGCTGGGAAGTTTTCGGTTTGCTATTTCCGGGCGGGGCGGCTGATTGCGATCGACTCCGTGAACCGGCCGGCGGACCACTTGGCGGGGCGGAAGTTGATCGCGCATGGCGGGGCGACGGTGACGCCGGAGCAGGCGGCGGATGTGGAGTTTGATTTGAAGGCCGCGGCTCAGAATCCGGGCTGAGGCTCCAGTGATTGCGGGCGAGGTTGGGGTTTGGGGACACGCTAAAGCATGTCCCCGGAGGGGGATGTCGCTGCGTGGTTGTATCAGTATTTGGTTTGGAAGAGCGCGTCCATGCGGCGGCCTTTGGGGCGGGGTGGTTCGGCGCCGGATAGCAGGGCTTCGCGGTGTGGCAGGACGGTATCGAGCGAATTGGGGTGTGTGGCGATGAGGAATTTGCCTTCGCGCGCGCCATCGATCATCGATTGCGCCACCTCCGTGGTGGGCGCGCCGCGTTCGATGAACCCGCGGAACTGTTCGGCGAATTCGCCGGTGAGTTCGTTGGCCAGATTCGATTGGGTGAACGACGGCGTAGCGACCGAGATGCCGATGTCTGAGCCCAGCGCGCGGAGCTCGTGCAGGCAGCTTTCGGCGAGGGCGAGGAGTGCGGTTTTGGAGGCGCAGTAGTCCGTCGAATACGGCATGGGCAGCAGCGCGGCCATGGAGGCCGTGAAGACGATGCGGCCCTTGTGCCCGGCGGCGAGCCAGCCGGGGATCAGAATCTGCAGGGCGCGGCGCGGGGCGTGGAAGTTGACGCGCCACACTTCATCGCTGGCGGGGGCCCAGGCGGGGCCGGGCTGGCCGATGACGCCCGCGTTCAGGAACACCAGGTCGTAGAGATCGTAGGGGATTTCGGCGGCGTCGGCGACGGTGATGCCGGGGCCTTCGCGCACGTCGATGGCGACGACTTCGTAGTCTTCGGCGCGGAGCAGATCAACCAGCGCGGCGCCGATGCCGCTGGCGCCGCCGGTGACCAGCGCGCGCTTCAAACGATCTCCTTGATCACTTCCCCGTGCACTTCGGTGAGCCGTTCGCGGCGGCCAAGGTGCAGATAGCTGAGCGCGTCCTGGGTGAGGCCGAGCTGGTGCAGGACGGTCGTATGGACATCGCGGAAGTGCATGGGGCGCTCGATGGCGCGGAGGCCGATGGCGTCCGTATTCCCGACCGTTTGGCCGCCCTTGATGCCGCCGCCGGCCATCCACATGGTGAAGCCGAGGTTGTGGTGATCGCGGCCCTTGCTGCCTTCCGATTCCGGGGAGCGGCCGAATTCCCCGCCCCAGAGGACGAGCGTGGAATCGAGCAGGCCGCGGCGCTTCAGGTCCTTTAACAGCGCCGTGACCGGCTGATCGGTATGCAGGGCCATGCGCTGGTGGTTTTCTTCGATGTCGCTGTGGGCGTCCCACTGCATGTTGCCGGGGCCGCCACCGCTGACGACGCAGGTGAAGCGGACGCCGCGTTCGACAAGACGGCGGGCCAGCAGGCAGCGGCGGCCGTAGTCGTCGGTTTCCTTTTTGCCGATGCCGTAGAGCGCCTTGGTCTCTTCGGTTTCTTTAGAGATATCGAAGGCTTCCGGGGCTTCGGTTTGCATGCGGAAGGCCAGATCGTACGACGCGATGCGGGCTTCCATTTCGGCGTCGCCGGGCTTCATGCCGGCTTCGTTCAGGCCGCGGAGGAAGTCGAGCGTTTCCTTGCGCTGGCTGGTTGAGATGCCTTGCGGAAGGTCCAGATTCAACACCGGCTTGGAGCCGCTGCGGAGCATGGTGGGCTGATAGACGGCGGGCAGAAAACCCTGCATGTACATGGGCTGGCCGGCTTCAAGCGCGCCTTTCGGATCGGGCAGGACGCAGTAGGCCGGGAGCGAATTCGACTCCGAGCCGAGGCCGTAGGTGACCCAACTGCCCATGGCGGGGAAGCCGGGGAGGATGCGGCCGGTCATGAGTTGATACTGGGCGGCGGAGTGGACCACCATGTCGCCGTGGCAGCCGCGGAGAACGGCCAGATCATCGACCACCGTGGAGAGATGGGGGAAGAGATCGGAGACTTCGATGCCGCTTTTGCCGTACTTCTGGAAGGTCCGTTTGGTGCCGAGGAGGGTGGCGTTGGGGGAGACGAACTGGTACTTGGCTTCGCCGAATTCCTTGGGGCGTTTCTGGCCGTCCAGCTTGTTGAGCAGCGGCTTGGGATCGAAGGTTTCCACCTGGCTGGGGCCGCCGGCCATGAAGAGGAAGATGACCGATTTGGCTTTGGCGGGGATGTGAGGCGGCTTGGGCGCGAGCGGATTTTTGACGGCGGCCTGGGCGTCGAGCGAGGCCAGGGCCAGAGCGCCGAAGCCACAGAAGGCGTCGGCCACGAATTCGCGCCGGTTGCGGGTGGGGCGGCTATGTTCTTTCATGTCAGGGTTACTCCACGTAGGCGAACGAATTCAGGTTGAGGACGGCGAGGGCGAACTCGCGCAGGGGGCGATTGCCGCTGAGGTATTGGGCAGCAAGGGCTGCTTCCTTCGCGTTGGGAGAGCGGCCGGTGGCCAGTTGCCAGGCGCGTTCGGTGAGGCGTTTGGGATCGGTGCCGGCCTCTTTGGTGAGGCGGGCGGCGAAGGCTTCGGCCATGGCGGAGGCGAAGTCGCCATTGGTCAATTCCAGGGCCTGCGGGGCGTGGGTGCTGGATTCGCGGCGGGCGCAGGAGATCTGCATGTCGGGCGCGTCGAAGGCATCCATCATGGGCAGGCGGAGGTTGCGCTTGGCGATGAGGTAGAGGCTGCGGCGGTTGTGCTCGGACGCGTCGGCGGCGATGGTCCACTGCTTGGGGTTGTAGAGCAGGGACGTGAGCTCCTTGTCGACGGGGACCATGATGCTGGGGCCGCCCATTTTCAGGTTCAGACGACCGGCGACGGCGAGCATGGAGTCGCGCATCTCTTCGGCTTCCAGGCGGCGGCGGGAGGAGTGCCAGAGGAGTTTGTTTTCGGGGTCCTTGGCCATGTTGGCTTCAAAGGCCGGGGAGTTGTAGGCCTGTTTCCAGGTGCTGGAGTGGAGCAGCAGGCGGTGCATGGGCTTCATCTGCCAGCCACCGGCGACGAACTGATTGGCGAGCCAATCGAGCAGTTCGGGGTTGGTGGGGCGGAGGCCCATTTTGCCGAAATCGTTGGGAGTGGCGACGATGCCGCGGCCGAAATACCAGTACCAAATGCGATTGGCCATGACGCGCGCGGTGAGTGGATTGTCCGGCGTGACGATCCATTCGGCCAGTTTGGTGCGCGGATTTTCGGGGAGCGATTCGCGTTCGGGGGCGCCATCGGGGAGCAGGACACCGAGGGGCCGGGCGCCGACTTTGTCCTTCGGCTTGGTGTATTCGCCACGTTCCAGAAGGTGGATGGGCGTGGCGCGTTTGAAATCGTTTTCGACGCTGTAGAGGGCCGGGAGCGGCGCGGGCAGTTTGTTGGTGGCCTCTTCGAGTTGCTTTTCGTAGGCGGCGAGTTCGTCGCCCTTCTTGCCGCGCATGGCGGCTTTGATCTGCTTGATCTCGGCTTCGGTGACCTTGGCCTTTTCCTTCCAGGCGACCTGTTCGGCTTCGGGGGAGAGCGTGATGTCCTTTTCGTGGGTGGCGGCGAAGTAGGCCTGGATGCGGTAATAATCCGACTGGCGGAAGGCGTCGAACTTATGATCGTGGCAGCGGGCGCAACCGATGGTGACGCCGAGGAAGGCGGCGCCGACGATGTTCGTCATCTCCGTCAGCACTTCGGAGCGGCTGCTGGCGACTTCCTGATTGCCGGCATTTTTGCGCAGCGGGCCCATGCGTTGGAGGCCGCTGGCGACGCGGAGCCATTCGGCTTTCGAGTCCATTTCGTCGCCGGCCAACTGCTCCATGACGAAGCGGTCGTAGGGCTTATCCTCGTTCATGGAACGGACGACGTAATCGCGGAAGCGCCAGGCGCCATTGCGGTGGGTGTCGTATTCAAAACCGTCTGTTTCCGAGTAGCGGACGACATCGAGCCAGTGGCGGGCCCAACGTTCGCCGTACTGCGGCGAGGCGAGATAGCGTTCGACCACCTTCTCCCAGGCGTTGGGGGATTTGTCGTTTTCAAAAGCGCGAATCTCTTCGGGGGTAGGCGGGAGGCCCAGGAGGGCGAAGGAGGCGCGGCGGATCAACGTGCGGCGATCGGCTTCCGGCGCAGGCGCCATTTCTTCCTGTTTGAGGCGGGCGAGGACGAAGGCGTCGATGGGGTTTTTGACCCAGGCTTTTTCGCCCGGTGCGGTGAAGGTGGGGACGGCCGGGGTTTGGCGCGGTTGGAACGACCAGTGGCGGCGTTCGACGGCTGTGTAGGTTCCGAGGGGGGCGGTCGTCTCGGCGATCAACTGGGTGGTGACAACGAAGGTGAGGAGAATCGCAATCGACGAAGACTTCATGGGTTGTCCGTGATTATATAAGAGGATGGCTCTCGTTTCTACGGTTAATAAACGGTTATGCATGGCGATGCTGGCGGTGGCGGTTTGGGGCGCGCCGGGGATGGACCCGGCGGTGTTGGGGCGGATTCCCAAACGGATGCAGGAGTTGGTGGACGCCGGCGTGTTGTCGGGCGCGGTGACGCTGGTGCAGCGGCATGGCGCGGTAGCCAGTTTTGAGGCCGTGGGTTGGGCCGATATTGAGGCGAAGAAGCCGATGAAGGCCGACACCATTTTCCAGGTGATGTCGATGACCAAGCCATTCGTGGGCACGGCGATCATGATGCTGGCCGATGAGGGGAAGCTGGCGATTGGCGATTCGGTGGAGAAGCATTTGCCGGAGTTTCGCGGGCAGATGGTGACGGCGAAGAAGAACGACGATGGGTCGATGGTGGTGAAGAAGCCGGCGCGGGTGATTACGATTCACGACCTGATGACGCACTCTTCGGGCCTGGCGTATCTGCCGCCGGCGGGGAGGACAGAGG
>JBIKOG010000325.1:0-7123 GCA_044358225.1 Bryobacteraceae bacterium
CCGCAAAACTCGAGGCCAAGATGGGGCGCTACTCCTTTCCTGTAGGACTCTTTCATTCCCTACTACATGCCGGTTTATCCCGGCGCACTGCCAGTCACCAATTTCCAGATAGAATGTCATCCACAGCGATGACACCCGCTCTCTTCGACCTCTCCAATAAAGTCGCCGTCGTCAGCGGCGCCGCCCAGGGCATGGGCCGCGCCATGGCCACCGCGCTCGCCGCCGCCGGTGCCCAACTGCTCCTCGTCGACCGCAACGAAGCAGGCGTGCAAAACACGGCCAAAGAAATCAACGACGCTGGCGGCCATGCCCTCCCGTCCTCGTTCGACATCTCCGACACCGCCCAGGTCCGCGCCCTGTTCGCGCTCCTCGACAGCGAATTCGGCCGCATCGATTTTCTCGGCAACGTCGCCGGCGAATCCATCATGGGCGCCCCCGAAGATATCTCCCTCGAAGACGTCGAACAGGTCTTTCGCAATCTCGTCATCGGCCGCTTCTGCGCCTGCCAGGAAGCCGGCCGCCGCATGCTCCGCGCCGGCACCGGCTCCATCGTCAACATCGGCTCCATCGCCAGCATGACCGCCCTCGGCCGCGGCCACATCGCCTACTCCATGGCTATGGGTGCCGTCGTGCAAATGACCCGCGAACTCTCCACTGAATGGGCCTCGGCCGGCATCCGCGTCAACGCCATTCTCCCCGCGCAAGTCTTGAACCCCGGCCTCGAAGCCCGCATCGCCGCCGATCCCTCTCTCCGAGATAAATTCCTCAGCGGCATCCCCGCCGGCCGCTTCGGCCATCCCGACGACATCAAAGGCCTCTCCGTCCTGCTCGCCTCCGACGCCTCCCGCTGGATCACCGGCGCCATCATCCCCATGGACGGCGGCAACCTCGCCTGCAACGCCGGCGGCTCCCCCCGGAAACCCCAATGAACCTCTACCGTACGATGCAGTTGATCCGCTCGAGCGAAGAGCAACTCGCCCGTTGCCACTCCCGCGGCCTCATCCACGGCGCCTGCCACACCTACGTGGGCCAGGAAGCCATCGCCACCGGCGTCTGCGCCCATCTGCGTGCCAACGACGCCATCTTCTCCACCCACCGCGGCCACGGCCACGCCCTCGCCAAAGGCATGCCCCCGGCCGAGCTCTTCGCCGAACTCTTCGGCCGCGCCACCGGCTGCTCCCGCGGCCGCGGCGGCTCCATGCACCTCTTCTCTCCGGAGATCGGCATGATGGGAACCAGCGGCATCGTCGGCCCCTCCATCCTCCAGGCCGCCGGCGCCGGCTACAGCTTCGCCGTCCAGAAAACGGACCAGGTCGCCGTGGCCTTCTTCGGTGATGGCGCCACCAACAACGGCGCCTTTCACGAAGGCCTCAACATGGCCTCCATCTGGAAGCTGCCCGTTCTCTTCATCTGCGAAAACAACCAGTTCGCAACCGAAGTTCCCTTCGAATCCGCCGCCGGAAATTCGAACGTCGCCGCCCGCGCCGCCGCCTACGGGATGACCGGCGTGCAGCTCGACGGCAACGACGTTGCGGCCATTTCAATAGCCGCCGAAGAAGCCATCGCCCGCGCCCGCCGCGGCGACGGCCCAACGCTCCTCGAGTGCAAAACCTACCGCACCCGCCCCCACTCCGAAGGCATGGGCGACTACACCTACCGCACCCGCGAAGACGTCGCCGCCTGGCGGGAACGCTGCCCTATCAAACGCCATCGCCAGACGCTGATCGAATCCGGCCAGGCCACCGCCGCCCAGCTTGACTTGATCGACGCCGAAATCGCCGCCGAAATCGAAGCCGTCACCGCCGCCGCCGAAGCCGCGCCCTTCCCCGATCCCATCGACGCCACCACCCACGTCTACGCCCCGGCACACCAAGTCGTCGAACCGTCCAACACCGCCACCCGCCCGCTCTCCTTCGCCGCCGCCACGCTCGAAGCGCTCGACCGCGAAATGGCCCTGAACCCCAACATCTTCGTCTTCGGCGAAGGCATCGGCGTCCGCGGCGGCAACTTCGGCACCACCGTCGGCCTCTTCGCGAAATATGGCGCCCAACGCCTCCGCGACACCCCCATCGCCGAACGCGGCTTCGTCGGCATGGCCTGCGGCGCAGCCATGACCGGCGCCCGCCCCATCGTCGATTTCATGTTCATCGATTTCATCAACGATGCCTTCGGTGAACTCGTCAACCAAATCGCCAAGATGCAGTACATGAGCTCCGGCCGCCTGAAAATGCCCGTGCTCCTCCGCGGCTGCGTCGGCATCGGCCACGCCGCCGCCACGCACCACTCCGGCTCCTACCACTCCATCTACAGCCACATCCCCGGCCTCCGCGTCGTCATCCCGTCCACGCCCTACGACGCCAAGGGCCTCTTCACCCACGCCCTCCGCTGTGACGATCCGGTGCTCTTCCTCGAACCCCGCGAACTCATGGCCATCAAGGGCCCGGTCCCCGAAGACGATTACGAGATTCCCTTCGGCAAAGCCCGCATCCTGCAACAAGGGGACAAGGTAACGGTAGTCGGCATCGGCCACCTCGCCCAACGCGCCCTCACCGCCGCCCAGGGCACCGGAGCCGAAGTCATCGATCCGCGTACCGTCTCCCCGCTCGACACCGAAACCATCCTCGCGTCCGTCAAAAAAACCGGCCGCCTCCTCATCGTCGACGAGGCCTTCGCCCCCTGCAGCCTCGGCGCGGAGATCGCCGCGCAAATGGCCGACATCGGCTTCGATTATCTCGACGCGCCCATCCGCCGCATCAACGGCGCCTTCGCGCCCACCCCCTACAGCCCAACGCTCGAACCGGCCGTCATCCCGTCGCAGGATCAAATCGCCGCCGCCATCACCGCGTTGATCAACGAGTAGCCATGCCCATCGCAATCACTGTCCCCCGCCTCGGCTGGTCCATGGAAGAAGGCATCTTCGCCGGCTGGCTGAAGGCCGATGGCGACGCCGTCGCAAGCGGCGAACCCCTCTTCGCCCTCGAAAGCGAAAAGGTCACGATGGAGGTCGAAGCCCTCGACAGCGGCACGCTCCTCATCCCCGCGGGCTCCCCCGTCGCCGGTGCCATTGTCACCGTTGGCCAGAATCTCGGCTACATCATGAAGGCCGGCGAAGCCCCGCCGCTCGCTCCCGTCCCTCTCGCCAAACTTCCCGCCAGCCCCCGCGCCCGCGCCGCCGCTAAGCGCCTCGGAGTCGACCTCACCACCGTCGCACCCCGCGAAGGCGCCCGCCGCATCGTCGAAGCCGACGTGCTCCGCGCCCAAACAACCGCACCCGCAACACCCGTGCCACCCACGCCTGCCCCGCAACGAACCACCATCGCCACCCGCATGGAGGAAAGCTTCCGCGCCCCGCACTTCTACCTCCATGCCGACGCCAACGTCGAAGCCCTCGCCAAAATCCGCAACGAGCACCGCCCCGCCTCCTACAACGACTTCATCATCAAAGCCATCGCCCTCGCCCTCGTCCGCCATCCCCGCGTGAATGCCTATTGGGACAACGGCGCCGTTGTCCCCCGCGCCACCCAACACATCGCCCTCGCCGCGCAGATCGGTGACACACTCTACACCCCCGTCATCCTCAATCCAGCCGAAAAATCCCTCCCGCAAATCGCCCGCGAACGGGAAGAAGCCCTCGCCAAACGCACCGCCTCCGCCGACGCCAGCGCGACATTATCCAACCTCGGCCCCTTCGGCGTCGATCGTTTCGAAGCCATCCTCAACCCACCCCAATCCATCATCGTCGCCGTCGGCAAGATCGCCAAACGCCCCGTCGTCATTGGCGATGACGTCGTCGCCCGCCTCACCATGCCCATCTCGCTCAGCGTCGATCACCGCGTCGTCGACGGCGTCCCCGCCGCCCAATTCCTCCAAACTCTGATCGCCATTCTCGAAGCCCCCGCCTCCACATACAATGAATGGGAATGAGCTGGAGCTACCTCGAAGATGCCAGTGGCGCAAAAGGCCACGCCGATAAGATCTGCGTCCCCGCTGACGAAGCCGAACTGCTGCAAGTCCTGAAGGACGCCGCCGCCGAAAACGCGCCCGTCACCATCGCCGGCGGCGGCAGCGGCCTCACCGCCGGCCGCGTCCCCTACGGCGGCTGGCTCGTCTCCATGGAGAAGTTCCGCCGCCTCGATATCCACCCCGGCTACGCCACTGTCGGCTCCGGCGTCACCCTCCACGATCTCCACGCCGCCGCCAAAACCACCGGCCAGTTCTACCCGCCCGATCCCACCGAAACTATGGCCTTTCTCGGTGGCACCATCGCCGCCAACTCCTCCGGCTCCCGCAGCTTTAAATACGGCGCCACCCGCCGCTGGCTCCAGCGCCTCCGCGTCGCCCTCATCGACGGCACCATCATGGACGTCCGCCGCGGCGACGCCATTCCCTTCGACGTCCCCACCATCCCCCAACCCGCCAGCCGCAAGCACTCCGCCGGCTACCAACTCCGCCCCGGCATGGATTGGATCGATCTCTTCTGCGGCTCCGAAGGCACCCTCGGCATCGTCATCGAAGCCGACGTCCAGCTCCTCCCCAACCCCAAGGAACTCCTCAACGGCATCATCTTCTTCCCCTCCGATGAAGCCGTCCACAACGCCCTCGATCAGTGGCGCAATGTCCCCAATATCCGCATGCTCGAATACGTCGACGATCCCGCCCTCCGCATGATCGAGCAGCGCTACCCCGACGTCCCCAATGCCGCCCGCGCCGCCATCATCATGGAACAGATCATCGAAAATGACAGCGACATCGACGCCTGGGCCCAGCGCCTCGCCGACACCGGCGCCATGGAAGCCGAAAGCTGGTTCGGCTCCAGCGATTTCGACCGCGAACGCTTCCGCAAGTTCCGCCACGCGCTCCCGGAAACCGCCCTCGCCATCACCCAGAAAAACGGCTTCCCTGGCCTGGGGACGGACTTCTCTGTCCCCATCGAAAAGAACCGTGAAATGTTCGCCTTCTACCGCGAACACATGGACCGCATCATGCCCGGCCACTACTGCATCTTCGGCCACGTCGGCGACGCCCATCCCCACGTCAACATGCTCCCCACCACGCAAGAGGAGTTCGACGCCGGCACTGCCGCCCTCATGGTCTTCGCCAAAAAAGCTGCCTCCCTCGGCGGCTCCGTCTCCGCCGAACACGGCCTCGGCAAACGCAAGGCCAAGTTCTTGCCCGTTCAATACACAGCCGAACAAATTGAATCCATGAAGGCCGTCAAACGCCGGCTCGATCCCGATTGGCGCCTCGGCCGCGGCACGTTCTTCGAGCTCACCTGATGCTCACCCGCCGCGCCGTCCTCGCCGCCCTGGCAGCCACGAACACCGATCCCCACTGGCTCTCCATTGCCGAAGCCGCCGCGGCCATTCGCGCCCGCAAACTCTCACCCGTCGAACTCACGCGCCACTGCCTCGCGCGCATCGCGAAGCTCAACCCCACGCTCAACGCCTTCATCACCGTCACCGCCGAACAAGCGCTGGCCGATGCGAAGGCCCTCGAAAACCAAAAGCCCCGAGGCCCGCTCCACGGCATCCCCGTCGCCCTCAAGGATCTCTACGACACCAAGGGTATCCGCACCACCGCCGCCAGCAAGCAGTACACGAATCGCATCCCCACCGAAGACGCCGACGTCGTCCGCCTCCTCAAAGCCGCCGGCGCCGTCATCATCGGCAAAGCCAACATGGACGAGTTCGCCTACAACTACACCGGCGAAACCAGCGCCTACGGCACCGCCCGCAACCCCTGGAACACCGCCCTCTCTCCCGGCGGTAGTAGCGGTGGCTCGGCCGTCGCCGCCGGCCTCTGCTTCGCCGCCCTCGGCTCGGACACCGGCGGCTCCATCCGCCTGCCCGCAGCCTTCTGCGGCATCACCGGCTACAAACCCACCTGGGGCCAGCTCAGTGCCAACGGCGTTCTCCCCCTCGCCTGGACCCTCGATACCGTCGGCCCCATGGCCCGCTCCGCCGCCGATATCGAAGCCGTCTACAACGCCATCGGCGGTCGCCCCACCCCCACGAAAGCCCCCAGATTCGGCCTCCCCCGCAAGCCCTTCTTCGAACAACTCAAACCCGAAACCGCCCAGCTCATCGAGTCCGCCCTCCGCCACTTCCCCGCCCCCCGCGAAACACAATTCCCCGCAGTCCCCACCATCCCCGGCGCACCCGAACTCACCCAGCCCTACGGCACCGTCCTCTACGCCGAAGCCTACGCCTTCCACAAGCAGATGGTGGAAAAGTCCCCGCAAAACTACCATCCGCAAACCCGCGACACCATCGCCCTCGGCGCCGCCACTCCAGCAGCGGAATACATCGCCGCCCGCCGCGAACTCGAACGCTACCGCGCCTCCGCCGCCCAACTCTTCCCCAACGTCGATCTCCTCCTCACGCCCACCACCTCCGGCCCCGCCTTCCCCCTCGGCAAACCCGGCGGCCTCCTCTTCCTCCGCAACACGTCGCTGTGGAATCTCTTCGGCCTTCCCACCATCTCCATCCCCTGCGGCTTCACCAAATCCGGCCTCCCCGTAGGCCTCCAAATCACCGGCCGCCCCGGCGAAGACGCGCTCGTCCTCGCCGCCGCCAAAACATTCCAGCACAAAACAGATTTCCATCTCCGCCGCCCGCCCGTCTAACCTCGCTTATACTCAAGCAAATGTCCGGCGATATCACGCAAATCCTGCGGGACTGGGCCAAAGACCGCCACGCCGCAGTCGATCAGTTGACCCCGCTCGTCTATTCCGAACTCCACAAAATCGCCTCCGGCTACATGCGCAACCAGCGCTCCAACCATACCCTGCAAGCCACCGCGCTCATCAATGAAGCCTACATGCGCATGGTCAAACAGGACAACGCCTCCTTCGAAGACCGCACCCACTTCTACGCCCTCGCCGCAAAAATCATGCGTGGCATCCTCGTCGATTTCGCTCGCGCCCACAAATCCGAAAAACGCGCCGGCGGCAAGCTCGTCCAGCTCGAACCCGGCATCGATGTCTCCGCCAACGGCGCCCACGAATTCCTCGCCCTCCACGACGCCCTCGACCGCCTCCGCGACTTCGACGAACGCAAAGCCGCCGTCCTCGAACTCCGCTTCTTCGGCGGCCTCGGCTTCGAAGAAATCTCGAACGTGCTCG
>JBIKOG010000114.1:0-23840 GCA_044358225.1 Bryobacteraceae bacterium
GGCTAGCAAAGGCCTGTCTATTCCTGCCACTGATTTCCGCGACTGAAAGGTCGCGGCCTCATTGAAGCGCTGTACTTGTCCAACCATTCCTCGAACTTCTTGAATTTCCGGGACTGAAAGGTCGCGGCCTCATTGAAGCCTGGAACAAGCGGAGGCCGTTGAGCGGCAGTTGGGATTTCCGCGACTGAAAGGTCGCGGCCTCATTGAAGCTACATGTAGCCGTGGCCTAGCCAGATGTTGCCCATCATTTCCGCGACTGAAAGGTCGCGGCCTCATTGAAGCTATGCCGAGTTCAATTTGGATGCACTCATGCGCGGAATTTCCGCGACTGAAAGGTCGCGGCCTCATTGAAGCATGTCGCACCACGTAGACCAGCGCGTGGCGCCGCCGTATTTCCGCGACTGAAAGGTCGCGGCCTCATTGAAGCCCTTTCCTTTCGGACCGTCTAAGCCAGTCCGCCACGATTTCCGCGACTGAAAGGTCGCGGCCTCATTGAAGCCATTGCGCCGTGTAGATCGAGTCCGTGAGCAGGTATAATTTCCGCGACTGAAAGGTCGCGGCCTCATTGAAGCACCGTGAGGCTGGGTACATGCCCCGAGGGTCGGATTATTGGGGTAGGACGATTTCGGTAATTGAGGTGACTGTGCGGGTGGCGGGTCGTGAGATTCGTCCCTACCTCGCCCCACATTATTGCTTTTGTTTTAGAAGGGCCAGGTGGCGGCGGGGAGCCAGCCGGTGCCGTTGTTGTTGTCTACTAGCCAGAGGTAGAGGTTCTTGTTGCCCGTTAGATAGCTGCCTTGGCGGGTTAGCGTTAGGGTCAGGATCAGGTCGGAGCCGCTGGTCTGGGCGTTGAAGTTCGCTACCGCGCATTGGTTGTTAGGGGGTGTGAAGCCGGTTAGGGCGTCGTTGTATAGGGACACCGTGTTTGTCGTCCGGTCATAGAAGCCGTGGCAGGTGTTGGCTGGGATTGATGTGTTTGTGTTTACGAGGAAGTAGATGCGGGTGGTGTTGCGGGCCGTGATGGTGAACGTCTGGTTCGCGGCGGTGGAGTTGGTTGGGGATGTCGAGATCAGGGACGGGACTGTCGCCCCGCCGAGGGTCCAAGTGGTGGCCTGCTGCCAGCCCGTGCCGCTGCCGGTGCCCGCGGCTCCGGTTAGCCAGAAGTAGACGTTTTGCGTCCCGCTGGCGTAGGCGCCTTGACGGGTGATGGTCATCGTCAGGTTCAGGTCTACGGCGTTGCTGGTGACGCTGACGCCCGAGATGGCGCACTGGCTATTGGTGGTGTTGAAGGCCGTCAACGCGTCGTTGTAGAGATAGACGGTGTTGGCCGGGCGGTCGTAGAAGCCATGGCAGCTATAGGCTGGAATGGCGGTGGAGGTGTTCACCAGGAAGTAGACGCGGTCCGTATTGCGGGCGCTGATGGTGAAGGCCTGGGAGGCTGTCGTGGAGGCGGATGGCGTCGCAGCAACCAGTACGGGAGCTTGGGGCACGCCGAGGGTCCAGGTGAGGGCTGGCAGCCAGCCGGTGTTGTTGTTGGCCGAGTCCGTGGCCCAGATGTAGAGGTTCTTGGTCCCGGTGGCGTAAGAGCCTTTGCGGGTGACGTCGAGCCGGAGTTGGAGATTCGTCGAGTCTGTCGACACGGAGAAGCCGGTGATGGCGCACTGCGAGTTCTGGATGGTGCCGGGGGTGGCGGAGAGCGTCGTCAGGGCGTCGTTGTAGAGGTAGACGGCGTTGGTGGAGCGGTCGTAGAAGCCGTGGCAGGAGTTCTGCGGGACGGCGGGGGCGGTGTCGAGCAGGAAATAGATGCGCGAGATGTCGGCGCTGCCGTTCCCGTCCCGGACGGTGATGGCGAGGGTTTCGGTGGCGGTGGCCGGGTTGGCCGGGGTGGCGGAGAGGAGCGTGGGCGGTTGCTGGCCGCCGATGTTCCAGCTGCTGACCAGGATCCAGCCGGTGCCGGCGTTGGTGTAATCGGTAACCCAGGCGTAGAGGTTGCGGGAGCCGTTGGCGTAGGTGCCTTTGCGGGTGATGTCCAGGTTGAGTTGAAGTTCGTTCCCGCTGGCGCTGGCGGAAGAGGTGGCTGCGTTGATGGCGCATTGGGAGTTCTGGACGGTACCGGTCTGGCCGAGGCCGACCGGAGCGAGGAGGGCGTTGGTGGCGTCGTTGTAAAGGAAGACGGCGTTGATGGCGCGTTCGTAGTAGCCGTGGCAGGTGTTGGCTGGAATGGCGCTGTCCGAGTTGACCAGGAAGTAGATGCGGGCGAGATCGATGGCGCCGTTGGGATCGCGGGCGACGAACTGGAATGTTTGGGTTGGCGGGGTGGCTGTGGCGGGGGCGGCGGAGACGAGGGTGGGGGGCTGGTTGGTGAAGAGTTGCCAATCGGTGACCTGGACCCAGCCGGTGCCGGTGTTGGCGGCGTCGGTGACCCAGATGTAGAGTTTCAGAGCGCCCGCGGTGTAGATGCCCTGGCGGCGGAGCGTGAGGTTTAGAGTGAGGTCGTTGCCGAGGAAGGAGGTGGACGAGGAGCCGGCGAGAAGGGCGCACTGGCTGTTTTGGAGGGTGCCATCGGGGGTAGAGCCGGTGGAGGTCAGAGCGTCATTGTAGAGAAAATAGCTGCCGGCGGGGCGGCTGTAGTAGCCGTGGCAGGAGTTGACGGTGATATTGGGGGACGGAGCGATGAGGAAGTAGAAGCTGCTGATGTCGGCGGCGCCGTTGAAGTCGCGTGCGGTGATGGTGAAGGTTTGGGTGGCGGTGTTGGAGGTGGCCGGTGACGCGGAGGCGAGGATGGGGGGCGTTGGGGGGATGACGGGGGTGGTGAAATCGAGGAAGCGGACGCGGTAGTTACCGGAGTCGCCGATGGCGAGGCTGCCGGCGCGGTCGACGGCGAGGCCGGCGGGTTGGAAGAGGCGGACGGCGGTACCGGGGACATCGATGCCGAAGGAGGCGCCGCCACCGGCGACGGTGGAGATGATGCCGGTGGCGGCATCGATTTTGCGGACGCGATTGCTGCCGTAGTCGGAGAAGTAGAGGTTGCCGGCGGGGTCGACGGCGAGGTTGGCCGGGGTGTTGAGCTGGGCGGCGGTGGCGGGGCCGCCGTCGCCGCTGAAGCCGGGGGCGCCGGTGCCGGCGATGGTGGTGACGATGCCGGTGCCGGTGATTTTGCGGATGCGGTGGTTGTCTTTATCGGCGATGAAGAGGTCGCCGGCGGCGTTGATGGCGATGCCATAGGGGGAGCGGAACTGGGCAAGGTGGGCGGGGCCGTTGTCGCCGGAGAAGCCGGGGGCGCCGGTGCCGGCGATGCGGAAGGAGACGCCGGTGGCGGCATCGATGCGGCGGACGGCGCCGGCGGTTTCGACGATGAAGATGTTATCGGAGGGATCGACGGCGATGCCGATGGGGCCGGGGATGCCGGTGAGGAGGGGCGAGACGGCGCCGTTGGCGGCGCTGATGCGGAGGACACGATTGTTGGAATAGTCCGTGAAGAGCACGTTGCCTTGGGAATCGATGGCAACGTCGAGGGGATTGTTGAGGCCGGTGGCGACGGCGGAGATGAGGCCGGTGGCGGCATCGATTCTGCGAATGCGGTTATTGGTGGTGTCGGCGAAGAAGATATTGCCGTTGGCGTCGAACTCGAGACCCTGGGGGCTGGCGAGGCGGGCGGCGGTGGCGGGGCCGCCATCGCCGGTGACGCCTGGGAGGCCGGTGCCGGCGATGGTGCGGATGATGCCGTTGCCGATGGCGCCCCAACTGGTGGCGGCGCCGTTGAGGGCGGACTGGTTGACGGTGAAGGGCTGGCCGGCGATGAGGAGGGTGGCGGTGCGGCCGATGGTGGCGGTATTGGCGGTGGCGGAGAAGGTGAGCGACTGGTTGCCGGTGCCGGAGGCGGGGGTGACGGTGAGCCAGGGGGCGGAACTGGTGGCGGTCCAGGAGACGGCGGGGGTGACGGTGAGAGCGATGGTGCCGGAGGTGGCGGCGGGGGCGAGGGTGGCCGAGGCGGGGGCGAGCGAGGCGGCGACGCCGGACTGGACGACTAGGGCGGGGACGGTGCTGACGGTTATGATGGCGCTGCGGTTGGTGACGGCGGTGTTGGCGGTGGCGTCATAGGTGAGCATGCCGGTGCCGCTGGATTGGGGCAGGGAGAGCCAGTTGACGTTGGTGCTGGCGAGCCAGAGGGAGCTGGTGGGGGTGGTGCGGATGTCGAGGAGGCCGCTGGTGGCGGTGGCGGGGAGGTTGGTCCAGACGGGGCTGAGGGTGAGGGCGGGGGTGGTGAGATCGACAAAGCGGATGCGGTTGTTGAGGTTGTCGCCGATGTAGAGATTGCCGATGCCATCGACGGCGACGCCGACGGGGTAGTTGAGGCGAGCGGCGGTGGCGGGGCCGTTGTCGCCGCTGTAGGCTGGGCTGCCGGTGCCGGCGACGGTTGTTACGAGGCCATCGGCGACGGTGAGTTTGTGGATGCGGTGGCCGCCGTATTCGGCGATATAGACGTTGCCCATGGCATCGGTGGCGAGGCCGGCGGGAGCGGCGAGATTGGCTGCGACGGTGGTGATGATGCCCGTTCCCGTTTCGATTTTCCGGATTCGATTGTTGTCCTTGTCGGCGATGTAGACGTTGCGATTGAAGTCGACGGCGACCCCGTAGGCGGCTCTGAGTGTTGCGGCGGTGGCGGGGCCGCCGTCGCCGCTGAAACCCTGCGGACCGGTGCCGGCGATGATGGAGAGGACGCTGGTGAGGGCGTCGAGTTTCAGGATTTGATTGGCGGAGGCGATGTAGAGGTTGCCGGCGTCATCGAGGGCGAGGCCGGTGGGGGCGCTGGGCTGGGCGACGGTGGAGATGAGGTTGGTTCCGGCGGCGACTTTGCGGATGCGGTTGTTGGTGTAATCGGCGATGAAGAGATTGCCGGCGGGATCGATGGCGACGGCGAGGGGGTTGTTGAGGGCGGCGGCGAAGGCGGGGCCGTTGTCGCCAGAGAAGCTGGGGGCGCCGGTGCCGGCGATGGTGGTGATGATGCCGGTGGTGGCGTCGATGCGGCGAACGCGGTTGTTCCTGGTGTCTGCGAAATAGATGTTGCCGCTGCCATCGACGGTGAGGCCTTGTGGGTTGAAGAGTTGGGCGGAGCTGGCGGGGCCGTTGTCTCCGGAGAAGGAGGCGGAGCCGGTGCCGGCGATGGTGCGGATGATGCTATTGCCGAGCGCGCCCCACGGGGAGTAGGCGCCATTGGCGGCGGCCTGGGCGATGACGAACGACTGGCCGGCGGCGGTGACGGTGGCGATGCGGCCGGTGTCGCCGGCGTTGGCGGTAAAGGTGAGGGTGAGGGTTTGGGAGCCGGTGCCGGAGGCGGGGGAGACGGTGAGCCAGGGGGCGGAACTGGCGGCGGTCCAATTATCGGTGGGCTGGACGTTGACGGTGAAGGTGCGGGAGCCAGCGCTGGGGGCGGCGATGGCGGTGTTGAGGGGCGCTGGGCTGCCGGACTGGGTGATGGTGAACTGTTTGTCGTTGACGGTGACGGTGGCGGTGCGGGTGAGGTAGGTGGTGTTGGCGGTGTAGGTGTAGTTGAGCGTGGTGTTGCCGTTGCCGCTGGGGGTGGCGAGGGTGAGCCAGTTGGCGTTGCCGGTGGCGACCCAGAGGCCGTTGGCGGTGACATTGATTGTGCCGGAGCCGGCGGCTTCTGAGACTGCGGCGGTGGCGGGGGAGAGGGTGATGAGGGGGGAGGTTGTGTCGAGGAATGCGATGCGGTTGTTTGTGGTGTCGGCGATGAAGACGTTGCCGAGGCCATCGACGGCGACGCCGCGGGGGAAGGAGAGTTGGGTGGCGGTGGCAGGGCCATTGTAGACGTAGCCAAAGCGAAGGCTCGGTCCGCCTTGGGTCCCGGAACCGGCAATGGTAGTTATCAGACCGTTGGCAATCTTGCGGATGCGGTGGTTGTTGCTATCGGCAAAGTAGATGATTCCCCCAGCATCGACTGCAACGCCCGCAGGGTATTGCAATTGGGCGGAGGTGGCGGGGCCGTTATCGCCGGAGAAGCCCTGGACTCCAGTGCCGGCAAGGGTGGTGATAATGCCATTGTTAATTTTGCGAATGCGGGCATTAAGGTAGTCAGCAATATAGAGGTTGCCGGAGAGATCGACGGCAACGCCGAAAGGGGCGAAGAGTTGTGCGGCGGTGCCCGGTCCATTATCGCCTGAGAAACCCTGGACACCGCTCCCGGCGACGGTTGTGATCTGGCCCGAATTGACGTCAATCTTCCTAATACGGTTATTGAATGAGTCGGCGACGTAAATATTGCCACTAGCATCCACCGCAACGCCGAGCGGAGTGTTCAACTGGGCGGAGGTCGCCGGGCCGTTGTCGCCGGAGAAGCCTTGGACACCCGTGCCTGCGACAGTGGTGATGATCCCTGCAGAAATTCTGCGGATGGCATGATTGCCGGAATCCGCGATGTAGATGTCGCCCGCAGCGTTAATCGCGAGGGCAGCAGCATCGCGGAGTTGGGCGTCAGCTGCGAGGCCGTTGTCTCCCGCATATCCGGCCGCTCCGGTGCCAGCAAAAGGAGAAATGATATCACTGCCAACGGTAATCTTTCGGATTCGGTTCCCGTCTGCAATCAAAACATCGCCGTTCCTGTCTACTATGACGGCTCCGGGGTTGTTGAGCCGAGCATCGTAGATTCGGTTATTCTCACCGGGACGGGGAGGAAGTGGGTTCTCACTGCTCGCGATTGCGGTCAGCGTGCCAGCCTCGTTGGGCGCCCAGGGGTTGTAGCGGCCGGTGGCGCCGAGCTGGTTGACGGTGAAGGGGCGGCCGTTGACGAAGATAGTTGCCTGGCGGGGGAGGGTGGAGGGGTTGGCGGAGTAGGAGTAAGTGATGGTTTGGTTGTTTGTTGTGAATGTTAGCCAGGAGTTACTGCTGGTGGCGGTCCAGGCTTCATTGGCAGTTACTGTGAGAGTGCCGGAGCTGGCGGAGGGCGGGACGTGGACGTTGGGGGCGGAGAGGGTGACGGTTTCGCGGTTGGCGAGGACGGCGGTGGCGGTGCGGGGTTGTTGTTTTGATTGAAGGGTGGGTTGGGGGGTGAGGATGGCTTTGGCGGTTGCGGTGGGGACGAGGTTGGTCCAGTTGGCGCCCCAGGCCCAGGTGCGGCCGGAGGTGTCGATGGCGAGGGAGTAGTCGGGGCCGGCGTCGATATCGGTGATTTCCGGGAGTTTTTCGAGTTTTTGGAAGGTGGCGCGGGTGGTGATGGTGCCGTCGCCTAATTGGCCCATGGTGTTTTGGCCGGCGGTCCAGACGGCGCCGTCGGTTGTCAGGAGAAGGGTGTGGTTGGGGCCGGCGGCTATCTTTGTGATGCCTTGGGGGGTGTTGGGGACGATTTGCCATGTGCGGGTGGCGCGGCGCCATTCGTGGAGGGCGCCGTGGGCGTCGAGGGCGAGGACGCGGTGGGTGGTGGCGGAGAGTTGGCGGACGTTTTTTACTTGGCCGATGGATTCGGAGTTATTGTCGGTGAGTAAGTGAATATCTTGGGAAAGGGCGGGCAGGGCGAGGGAGATGGCGAGGAAAGCAAGTCTACGGTACGTCACGGTATTGTTCAGCCTTTGATTAACTGCCGTTAGTGTGGCATGTCTGGGGGTGGGAGGGAAGGCGGGGGCAGTGTTCCCTGGGTGACTGGGAGTTTTCGGGTAGGGGAAATTCGGTAATTGCGGTGACTGTCCCTAATTTGTTGTGGAGCTGATAGGATCTTGCTTTCTGGAGGTTCTCGATGAAGATTCGACGGCGTGGTTTGTTGCGGTCTGGATTGGCGTTGCCGCTGGCGGGGGCGGCGCCCGCGGCGGTTGGGCAGTCCGTTTACCAGCGGCTGGGCGTGCCGACGTTTATCAACGCTTACGGCACGTTGACGACGCTGGGCGGGACGCTGATGGAACCGGAGGTGCTGGCGGCGATGAATGAAGCCGCCGGGCAGTTCGTGGCGATTCACGACCTGCAGAAGCGGGTGGGGGAACGGCTGGCTGCATTGACCGGGGCCGAGGCGGGGTTTGTGACGGCCGGGGCGTCGTGCGCTATCTGTCTGGCGACCTGCGCGGTGACGGTGGGCGGGGATGTGGCGAAGATCCGGCGGCTGCCGGACTTGACGGGATCGAAGACGGAGATCGTCATGCAGAAGGCGCATACGGGGGCGGGGAATCCGTATGACCATAACTGGCGGATGATTGGGACGAAGATCATTGCGGCGGAGACGGCGGATGAGATTCGGGCGGCGATCGGGCCGCGGACGGCGGCGTTGGGGATGGTGTTGAGTCATAACTCCGAGGGGCATAAGTTGGAGCTGGCGGAGATGATTGCGATTGCGCACAAGGCGGGGTTGCCGCTGATTCTGGACGCGGCGGCGGAGATTCCGCCGGCTTCGAATTTGAAGAAGTTTGTGGCGATGGGGGCGGACCTGGTGGCGTTCAGCGGCGGGAAGAACTTGCGCGGGCCGCAGTGTTCGGGGTTGCTGTTGGGGCGGAAAGACCTGGTGGCGGCAGCGTATGCTAACAGCGCGCCGAACAACCATTTTGCGCGGATTGCGAAGGTGGGGAAGGAAGAGATTGTGGGGTTGTTGACGGCGGTGGAGCGGGCGCTGGCGAGGGACGAGGCGGGGGAGCGGCGGCGGCAGGAGGCGCTGTTGGCGCGAGTGGCGGCGGGGATGCGGGGCGTGCCGACGGTGAAGACCGAGTTCATCACGAACCAGGATTACAGCCATTCGCCGCGGCTTTCGATTCAATGGGACGAGGCGAAGCTGGGGCTGACGGCGGGGCAGGTGAATGACCGGTTGCGCGCGGGGACGCCATCGATCGTGGCGGCGGATATGACGAAGTTCCGGCCGTCGTGGCCGGGGCTGGGGATCTTCGCGGGGTGTTTGCGGGAGGGGGAGGAGAAGGTGATTGTGGAGCGGGTGCGGGCGATTCTGTCGGGGAAAGGATAAGGAGATGCGAGGACTGATTCTGTTGACTGCTTTGGCGCTGCAGGCGCAGCCGGACGTGGCGGTGGTGGAGAAGATCGCCGGGAAGGTGGGGTTCTATACCAGCGCGGGGGCGCGGACGAGCGATGTGAAGGTCGGGACGTATCCGCACGAGATTGTGCGGTCGTTAGATGGGAAATCGCTGTTTGTGACTGATAACGGCATTCTGTGGATGCAGTATGCGGGCAAGGGCGGGAACACGATTTCGGTGATCGACGTGGCGACGCGGGCGAAGAGCGCGGTGATCGACCTGGGCGAGTACCGGCGGCCGCACGGGATGGCGGTGCATCCGGTGACGGGGCAGATTGTGGTGACGATTGAGAATCCGGACGGGCTGCTGCTGGTGGACCCGAAGGAGAAGAAGGTGGTGCGGAAGTTTGATGTGCAGGGGAAGTCGCCACACATGGTTCTGTTCGGGCCGGGCGGGAAGCGGGCGTATGTGTCGAACACCAATAGCGGCACGGTGGCTTCGATTGAGATCGCGACGGGGACGGTGAAGCTGATTCCGACGGGGAAGTATCCGCAGGGCGGGGTGCTGGCGCCGGACGGGAAGACGATCTATTTGACGAATGCGGAGAGCAACAAGATATCCCTCATCAACACGGCGACGGACCGGGTGACGGGGGAGATTGCAACCTCGGTGTATCCGAACCGGGTGACGATTACGCCGGATGGCAAGACGCTGGTCTATTCGCTGGGGCAGGGCGGGGAGGCGGTGGGCTTTGCCGATGTGGCGTCGCGGAAGGAGACCGGGACGGTGGGCCTGGGCGGGCAGCCGCTGTCGCTGACGCTGACGAAGGACGGGAAGTTTGCGTTTTCCGGCGTGCAGGCGGCGGGGAAGATTCACGTGATCGACGTGGCGCAGCGGAAGATCATCCGGACGATTGTGACGCCGAAGGACGCGGGGCCGGATCCGGCGTTGCCGCTGGAGTAGTTAGCGGGTGCGGTAGAGGATGTACTGGAGCGGTTCGTAGTCGCTATCGGTGAGGACGAGCAGATAGCCGCCGCGGACTGCTTCCAGGCGGGCCCAGAACTTTTTGGTTTTGCCGTCGACACGGTTGGTGGCGTGGAGTTCCCAGGGGGTGGGGAGGGAGAAGCGGCCCTGGTAGTCGAGGCCGCTGAAGCGGGTGGCGCCGTTGGCGGTGTTGGCGTAGCGGTGGGTGCTGCGGTAGGTGGTGTCGGCGTTGAAGGTGAACTCGTCGGTGGTGGAGTTGGCGGCCATGCCGGCGTAGGTGCCGGAGTAGGCGTTGTAGTATTCGACGCCTCCGCCGGCGTTGCGGACCCAGGTGCCGCGGACGGCGGCGGCGGTGACGGGGAACTTGTTCAGGGCGAGCATGCGGTCCATGTCGTTGGGGTGGGGGAAGTGGCGGCGGTGCGTTGATTGATTGGGGGTGATGGCGACGATGACGCGGGCGCCGCCGGCGTAGACGATCTTCATGGCCACGTAGACGGCCTTACCGGTTTGGCGATCCTGGGCGGTGGCTTCCATGAAGTAGACGGGCGGGTAGTTGACGCCTTCGTACTTCTGGAGGTTGGCGGTGCGGAAGGCGGGTTCGACGATGGCGGCCCAGTAGTGCTCGGGCGGGCCGACGGTGTTGGGGCGGGCTTTGTCGAGAGCGTCGTTGATGTAGTAAAGCCGCACTTCGGCGGTGGGATTGGTGAGTTCCACGTAGGCTGGTTTGGCGGTGGGGGTCCAGGTGTCGGGGGCGTTTTGCGGGGCGTTGCAGGTGACAGGAATGGCGGTGGCGATTTGGAGGAGCGCGGCGTCGTTGCCGAAATGGATGGCGGAGTGGGCGAGGCCGTTGGAGGTGTAGGTGGCGACGGTGATGTAGAGGGGTTGGCCTTTGAAGGAGGCGACGGCGGAGGCGGTAGTGATCTGCCATCCGTTGCGGGTAGTGGTGTTCACGGACGCGGGTTGGGCGGGGCCGAACTTGGCGGCGTGGAACTGCCAGTCGGCGGCGGCGGTGGCCTGGTGGGTGGCTTCGGCGGGGCGGGGGGCGAGGAGGTTGGCTTTGGCGTACTGGCGGCCGTTGTCGTATTGCACGATGGCGGCGACGGCATTTCTCTCGACGGTCCAGCCTTTGGGGACGGTGAAGGAGAGCGCGTCGAAGGTGTCGGGCGTTTGGGCGCAGGCGACGCAGGCGAGGAGGAAGAGGGGGCGGAGCATAGCGTAATGGGAGTCGCGGAATCTGAAGGAAAAACAGATCGTTTTTGTTTGAGGGGGCGGAGTGATATAGAATTCAGGCCGATGAGCGATAACCAGATGACGATGGGACGCAGAGGATTGCTGGCGGCGGCCGGGGCGGTGGCGATGGCGGCCGACGAGGCGCCGATTCCGATTATCGACACGCACTTTCACCTGTACGACCAGACGCGGCCGCAGGGGGCGCCTTTCCCGTTCCAGCCGAACCAGCCGCCGTTTTTGCCGAAACATTTCCGTGAGTCGGCGATTCCGTTGGGGATCGTGGGCGGCATCAAAGTGGAGGCGAGTCCGTGGGTGGAGGACAACCTGTGGGTGCTGATGCAGATTCAGGACGAGCCGATGATTACGGGGATGATCGGCAACCTGGATCCGATGAAGCAGGACTTTCAGGAGTTCCTGGAACGGTATCACCGGAACAAGCTGTTTCTGGGCATCCGGTATGGGAACGTGTGGCCGGGGCAGGACCTGGTGGCGGCGGTGGAGAAGCCCGATGCGATTGCGAATTTGAAGGCGTTCGCGAAGACGGGGTTAACGCTGGAGGTTGCCAATCCGCGGTTGGACCTGACGGCGGCGGTGGTGAAGTTGACGGATAAAGTGCCGGACTTGCGGATTGTGATGGGGCACCAGCAGGCGTTGGCGTTGCCGACGGAGGCGGGGGTGCTGAAGGCCTATGCGGACAACTTGAAAGAGCTGCGGAAGCGGAAGGCGTTTGTGAAGATTTCCGGGTTGCACCGGCGGAAGAACGCGGTGGCGGGATCGCCGGCGGACCCGGCGGATTACATGCCGATGATGGACTTCCTGTACGACATCTTCGGGGAAGACTACGTGGTGTATTCGGGGCGGAACCGGGCGACGATTGAGATTATGAAGAAGTATTTCGGGGCCAAGGGGCGGCCGGTGGCGGAGAAGTTCTTCTGGAAGAATTCGCTGCACGCGTTCCGGTGGATCAAGCGCGACCCGTGGCAGCCGCAATTGGGGTGATTCCGTTTTTGCCGCGGGCGCGCCGTCATCGTTGACAATGTTGTCAGGAGAGATGTCGATGCGGATTCTGGGTGCGCTGGTGGTGGCTTGGGCTGGGATGGCGGCGGGGGAGGAGTTTGTGAACTCGGCCGGCATGCGGATGGTGCGTGTGCCGGCGGGGACGTTTGCGATGGGGGAGAGCGCGGCGGTGACCGATGCGCTGTTGGACCCACTGACGTATCCGCGGCGCAGCGAGATGGCGCGGCTATTTCCGAAGGCGGATCCGCAGTCGTTTGTACTGCCGTTTGAGGCGGCGCGGCATGGCGATTTTGACGAGCGGCCGGTGCATCGGGTGCGGATCTCGAAGCCGTTTTTTGTGGGCGCTTTTGAGGTGACGAATGCGCAGTATGAGCAGTTCGACCCGGGACACAAGGCGTTGCGCGGGAAGCGCGGATTTTCGAAGGGTGACGATGAGGCCGTGGTGTTTGTTTCGTGGGAGGACGCGCGGGCGTTTTGCGCGTGGTTGACGAAGAAGGAGGGGAAGCCGTACCGGCTGCCGACCGAGGCGGAGTGGGAGTATATGGCGCGAGCGGGGACGACGTCGTTGTATTCGACTGGTGATTCGTTGCCGGCGGAGTTCTTGAAGAACGCGCGGAGTACGGAGTTTGAAGAGGCGGCCGATGTGGTGCCGTTGACGGTTGGGCGGACGCGGGCGAATGGGTTCGGGTTGTTTGATCTGCATGGGAATGTGGAGGAGTGGACCGGGGATTGGTATGGGCCTTACGCGGGCGGGGCGCAGGTGGATCCGGTGGGGCGCGCGGATGGGGATTTTCGGGTGACGCGGGGCGGGAGCCATGGGACGGACCCGTATTATTTGCGGTCGGCGAACCGCATGGGGACGTTGCCGGACACGCGGAACTGGTTGATTGGTTTCCGGGTGGTGCAGGGGGAGGCGCCGCGGACGCGGCCGTTGCCGGTGGTTGCGGCGAAGCGGGTTGTGGCGGGCGATGTTGGCGGTGGTGGGGCGGTGGACATGACGCGGCCGTACTTCCGCGGGCCGCTGCCGTTTGTGCAGATTCCGGGGGATGCGCATGGGCCGGTGTATGCGTGGCACAACCACGATACGGCGATTGCGGAGTGTCCGAATGGGGATCTGCTGGCGATTTGGTATACGTGCGAGCAGGAGCGGGGCAGGGAACTGGCGGTGGCGGCGAGCCGGTTGCGGAAGGGGGCGGCGGAGTGGGGACCGGCCGAGCCGTTCTGGGATGCGCCAGACCGGAACGACCATTGCCCGGCGCTGTGGTTCGACGGGAAGGACACGCTGTACCACTTCAACGGGCTGGGCGTGGCGGGGCGGTGGGAGCCGCTGGCGCTGGTGATGCGGACGTCGAAGGATAACGGCGTGACGTGGTCGAAGGCGCGGCTGATTGCGGCGGAGTATGGGTATCGGAACATGCTGGGGCAGCCGGTGTTCCGGACGGCGAGCGGGGCCATTGTGATGGGTGCTGATGCGAATGGCGGGTCGACGATTTGGGTGAGCCGGGATGAGGGCGCGACGTGGGCGGACGCGGGTGGAAACATTCGCGGGGTGCATGCGGGCGTGGCGGAGATGGGGGACGGGCGGCTGGTGGCGTTGGGGCGGGGGCAGAACGTGGATGGGTTTTCCCCGTTGAGCATTTCGGCGGATATGGGGAAGACGTGGAGTTCGTCGGCGAGCGGGGTGCCGCCGTTGGGGGGCGGGCAGCGGCTGGTGCTGATGCGGCTGAAGGAGGGGGCGTTGTTTTTGGCGTCGTTTGCTGAGGATATTGCGGCTTTTGGGCCAAGGGCGAACCGGCCGAAGACGCAGTTGTTTGGGGCGTTGTCGTTTGATGACGGGAAGACGTGGCCGGTACGGCGGGTGATTGGTGTTGCGGATGGGTTGGCGACGATTGATGGCGGGTGGATGCGCGGGGCGGAGCCGCAGGGGTATCTGGCGGGGACGCAGGCGCGGGATGGGGTGATTCATTTGATCAGCAGTTGGAATCACTATGCGTTCAATGCGGCTTGGTTGAAGGAGGGTGGTTCGGTGGCTGGGGTGGGGCCTGTTTCATTGATGGGGAAGCGGTTGGCTAGTGGAGGTGGGGCCGTGGCGGGGATGGATGCGCGGAAGGGGGCGAGTTTTGATTTGACGGGGGCGGGGACGTTTTTGTTGTCGGTACGGACGGGGCCGTTGACGGCGAACCGGTACCGGGTGGTGAGTGCTGGTGGCGCGATGCGCGTGGCGGTACGGCCGGATACAGTGGCGCAGGTTTATGTGGATGGGAAGTTGCGGGAGGTGCTGCCGGCGGAGTTGGTGATTGATTGGCGCGTGCCCGCGCGGGGGACGTTTATGGAGTGGAGCGGGGAGGCGGTGCGGGTGGATTTGGGCGGGGCGTTTGGACCGGCGGCGCCGTGATGACGGAGGCGGAGTTGATCGAGCAGTTACCTGGGCTGACGAACCGGCGGGATATTCGGAATTGGCTGTCCGAGGCGACCGGTTTGGGGCTGACTCCGGGGCTGGTGGCGGCGGTGGCGGCGCAGGCGGAACTGACGGCGGCGAGCGGGACATCGCAGTGGGTTTCGCTTCTGTTCTTGCAGCTACCGATGGAAGGGGAGGCTGAGCTATTGGCCGATATTCCCGCCTATGCGGAGGCCTTGTATCCGCGGCTGGTTGATTTCCGGCAGACGTGTATCGTGGCCGATTATTTGGGCCGGCGGTATCGGGATGAGGCGGACCGGCGCGTGCTTTGGGCGTTGACGGCGGGGGCGAGCGGTGAGGCGGGGCGGGCGGGGATGTGGATGGCGTGGGAGCTTGTGTGGAAGCTTGGTGACACCGAGGAACGGGCCGAGGCGGAGCGGCGAATGCGGCTACTGGGGTGAGGCGATGCGGCGGTCGTAGTCCGCTAGGAGGGTGAGCCAGGTGTCCGGTGTGACGTGGAAGTGGGTGGCGAGGCGGCGGGCGGTGTCTGTGGTGATTGCGCGGGTTCCGTGGAGGAAGGCGCTGAGATGGTCGAGCGGGACGTCAAGATCGCGGGCGAGTTGACTGACGCCGATTTCGAGGGGCTTCATGAAATCTTCCAGGAGGATTTCACCGGGGTGGATCGGGAAGAGCTTGGCGCTGGGCATAGGGTCTATGAGTGTAAAGCAAAAGGCGAGGTGTGCGGCGTCTGGGGACACCCGGCCTGCGGCCCGCGGGTGTCCCCGCCGGAGTTGCCGCTGCGAGACGTGGAGTGGGTGCCCGGCCAGAGGTCTACGCTTGCGGATACTCGATTTCCGGTTTCATTTCACCCTTTTCCAGGTGCCGGATCATTGTGGCGTATTCGGCGGCGTGCCGGTCGTGGGTGACCATGATGATGGTCTTGCCGAAGTCCTTGTTCAGCTTCTGGAGCATGAGCATGACGTCCTTCGCGGACTGGGCGTCGAGGTTGCCGGTGGGTTCGTCGGCGATGAGGATGTCGGGGTCCGTGGCGATGGCGCGGGCGATGGCGACGCGCTGCTCCTGGCCGCCGGAGAGCTGGCGGGGGAAGTGGGTTAGCCGGTCGCCGAGGCCGACGAGGTTGAGCGCGGTTTCCGCCTGCTTCATCCGCTCCTTGCCGGTGAGGGACGTGAGCTTCAGGGGGAGCTCGACGTTTTCGATCGCGGTGAGTACCGGGATGAGATTGAACTGCTGGAAGATGAAGCCGATGTGGCGATTGCGCCAGCGGGCGAGTTCGGCGTCGTCGAGTTGGGAGAGGTCCTCGCCGAGCACGGCGATGCGGCCGGAGGTGGCGCGATCCATGGCGGCGATGAGGTGCATGAGGGTCGATTTGCCGGAGCCGGAGGGCCCCATGAGCGCAACGAATTCGCCGCGGTGGATTTCGATGTCGCAGTTGTCGAGCGCGTGGACTTCGAACTCGTCGCGTTTGTAGATCTTGGTGAGTTTGCGGGCTTCGATGACGACTTCGCTCATTGTTTTGTCCTGACGGGCGCGCCCATTTTGAGATCTGCCGGGGGATCGAGAATCAGTGTTTCGCCGCCGTTCAGACCTTCGACCTTCACGCCGGCGGAGTTTTCGCCTTTGGCGCGGACCAGCCGTTTCTGCGCCTTGCCGGCTTCGATGATCCAGACGGCGCTGTTGCGAATGGCGGCCTTGGGGACGATGACGACGGGCAGGCCCGATGGCACGCCGCCGGCGGCGGGCTCGCGCTTCTGGTCGTCCTGGAACTGGACGGTGGCGTTCATTTCCGGCCGCAGGAATTCGTCGGGATCCTGGATCTTCACTTTCACCTGCACCGTGGCTTTTTGGCGGTTGGCTTCGGGGGAGATTTCGGTGATGGCGCCGTTGTACTTCTTGTCGGGATAGGCGTCGGTGAACAGGATGGCCTTCTGACCGAAGTGGAGCTTGGCGAAGTCCGATTGGTTGATGTCGAGTTCCACTTCGATGTCCTTCAGATCGGCGAGGGAGACGACGAAGCCTTTGGCGCCACCGACGCCGGAGAAGCCGGTGGTGACGAACTCGCCCTTTTCGACGTTGCGCTGGAGAATGGTGCCGCGGATGGGGGCTTGGATGACGGTGTTGTTGAGCTGCGTTTGGGCGAGTTCGACGCGGCCTTTGGCCTCGCGAATGTTGCCTTCGATGGCGGCGATGACTTCTTTGCGGGGCCCGAGTTTAGCGAGTTCGAACGTGCGTTCGAGGCTCTTGACGCGGTTGTCGAAGCCATCCATGCGGGCGACGGCGTCGTCGAGCGTCTGTTTGGCGGAGACGCCTTCGGAGACCAGCTTGCGGGTGCGCTCCAAATTGATTTGCGCGTTCTTGCGGTCGGCCTTGGCCTGGTCGAGATCGGCTTGCGCGCGCTGGATCTCCTCAGGCCGGGAGCCGCTTTTTGCTTCAGCGAGACGAGCATTGAGCGAGTCCAGTTGGCCGAGGGCGGTGGTGAGGCCGGCCTTGTACTCTTCGTCTTCCAGCCGGACGATGACCTGGCCTTCGGTGACGCGATCGCCTTTGTTGACGCCGATCCAGGCGACTTTACCGACGACCTTCGCGGCGAGGGCGATTTTGTGGGCGGCGACGATGTAGCCGGTGGCGTCGAGCACGCTGGCGGCGGCGGACATGGCGGCGCCCTCGGCGGCGGGCGCGGGGACCTGCGTGGTGGCGACTTCGCGCGGGGCGTTGGCGGATTTGTAGAGGAACGGGCCGGCGGCGGCAACGAGCAGCAGCACCACGCCGATGACGATCCACTTCGTTGCGCCGGAGCCTTTGCGCGCCGGCCGGTCGCGGTTGATTTTCAGGCTTTTCAGGTCAGCGTCCATGCTCATGGTTTAGATATCTCGCAGGGCTTCCAGGATCTGTTTGCGGGCGGCCTGGGCGGCGGGGAGCAGCCCGCCCACGGCGCCGATGAAGAGGGCGAAACCCATGCCGGTCAGCATGATTTCGGGCGTGATTTTGAAGCTGAAGGCGACTTCGGAAAACGTCGTCATGCTGCCGATGCCGGTGGTGAAGCCGTCGAGCGGCAGTACCAGGAGACAGCCGACGATGCCGCCAAAAAAAGAGAGCAGAAGGCTCTCCAGAAAGAAGCTGAGCAGCACGCTGAAGCGGGAGAAGCCCAGGACGCGCAGCGTGCCGATTTCGCGCGAGCGGCGGGCGACGGCGGCGTACATGGTATTCATTGCCGCGAAGGCGCTGCCGACGGCCATGACGATGGCGATGAAGATGCCGAGGAATTGAATGGGGGCCGCCGAGCTGGACTGTTGTTCGTAGTAGAGCTTTTCGGTCATGGCGGTGACGCTGAGGCGCTGGTCGTCCTTGAGCGATTTGATGAAGGGTTCTGTGGCCGAGGGCGGGTCGACACGGACGAGGGCGGAAGAGAGGGTATCGCAGCGATTGTCGTCGGCACAGAGTTGATCGAGGTCGGCCCAGATTTCGCTGTTGGCGGCGGAGTCCCCGGCGTCGAACACGCCGACGACGCGCCAGGCGCCTTTGCCGAAGCGAAGGTCCTTGCCGAGCTGGGCTTCGGGGTTGCGCTTGGCGACGTTCTTGCCGACGGTGACTTCGCGCTTGCCGGCTTCGAACCAGCGGCCACTGGTGATGGCAATGGCGGGGCGGAGCTTGAAGCCGGGGTCGGGCTTGAGACCGCGGATGGAGATGTTGATGCCGGTCTCGTAGTCGACGCTTTCGAGCAGTATCGTGGAGACCAGTTCGAGCGAGGCGAGCGGGTTGCCTTGCCCGTCGCGTTTGATGCCGGAGCGGAGCTTCAGATCCTGGAACTGGACGCGCGTGAAATTGCTGCTGAGTTCGGATTCGGCGCTTTGGCGCATGACCAGGACGTTGCCTTCGACGCCGGTGCTGGAGAAGGCGTTTTTGAGGCCGCCGACGAGAGCGAGGATCGACAGCAGCACGGCGACGGTGAGGCCGATGCCGAGGGCGGTCATGAGCGTCGTTGTGCGGCGGACCCAGAGATTGCGGAGGTTGTAGGAGAAGGGCAGGGCCATGGGCGATTATCCGGAGTACCGCATGGCGTCGATGATGCTGGTGCGGGAGGCGCCGAGCGCGGGGATGATGGCGGCGACGGTGCCCATGAGCATGGCCGAGGTGATGACGGCGACCCACATCCACGGGGCGAGCGTCATGCCTTCGAGATTGGCGAAGCCGCCGGCGCTGGTGGCGATGCCTTTGCAGAGCGTCCAGGCGACGACGCAGCCGAGGAAGCCGCCGAGCAGCGAGATGACCGTGGCTTCGCCGAGGATCATGCTCATCACCTCTCCGTTGGTGAAGCCGAGTGTTTTCAGAATGCCGACTTCGCGGACGCGTTCGCGCACGCTCATGGCGATGGTGTTGCCGCAGACCAGGAGGATGGTGAAGGTGATGGCGGCGGAGATGGCGAACAGATAGAGCTTCACGTTGCCGAGGAAGCTGACGAAGCTGGCGGCGAAGGCGCTTTCCGATTCGGTCTTGGTTTGGACTTGCGCGTTGCGGAAGAGGGAGTCAATTTGCTGGGCGACGGCGGGGCCATCTTCGGGCGATTGGACGATGGCGAGATAGGCGCCGGCGAAGTCGCGGCGATCGGCGGGGAGGCTTTTCCAGAGGTAATCGATGTTGAACCACATCACCTCTTCGTTCTTGTCGACATCGAAGAGTCCGCTGACGTTGAACTCCAGGTCGACCGGGAAGATGTCGCCTTTAAGGGTGATCTTGTCGCCGACTTTGATATTGAATTTATTGGCCAGATCGCGGCCGAGGACGGTGCCGGCGCGGTCCTTGAGGAAGGCTTTTTTCTCTTCTTCGGGGATGCGGTAGTCGGGGTAGAGTTTGAAGAGTTGATCGGGCTCGCAGGCGAAGCGGGCGAAGAAGTTCTTGGGCTCTTTGTAGACGCCGCCGAACCACTGATAGGCCATCACCGATTCGATGCCGGGGACCTGGCGGATCTTGGCTTCGTAGCTGATGGGCATGATCTGCGTGAGCGAGATACGGTTGCGCGTGACGAGGCGGCGGGAGCCGGCGGGGCTTTCGTCGGTGGAGAGGAAGAGGGTGACGTAGATGGCCATCAGCACGCCGAGCAGGCAGAACGAAGCGGCGATGCTGGCGATGGTGAGCAGGCTGCGGCGCCGGTTGCGGGTGGCGTTCTTCCAGACGAGCGTTATAAATTTGGCCATCAAGCGGTCCCACGAGCGGGATACCTATTAGAGTGACATGAACTGGAAGTGGATCCACGACGCATGTTGGGCGGGCGACCCGTTGGAGGTGGAGCATTTGCTTGTTGAGGGTGCCGATCCGAACCAGGTGGCGCCGACGACGTGGCGGCAGACGCCGCTGGGACGGACGTTGGAATTCCGGATGACGCACCCGAAACATGTTGGGCATGTGGAGGTGGTGCGGCTGTTGCTGGCGCATGGGGCGGACCCAGTGGCGCGTTCGACGCCGCTCGATATGACGCCGTATGAGCTGGCGTGTTTCTGTGGACTGGCCGAGGCGGCGGAGCTGTTGCGGCCGTTTCAGAAGCGTGCGGCGGCGCATCCCACGGGCATGACGCCGGTGTGGCTGGCGGCGGCGTCGCGAGTGCTGGTGCGGCTGCCGCGCGGGGACCGGAATTGTGTGTGGCGCGGGGCGACGCCGTTGATGATGGCGGCGGCGCATGCGGGGAATTGGCGAGTGGCCGATCGGCTGTTGCGGGAGGGGGCGGATCCGAACGCGGGCACGTCGCTGCTGCATGCGAGTTGTCAGTGGCATTTTGAACATCTGCTGCCGGCGCTCGAATACTTTGCCAGGAACGGGTGGGACGTGAACGGGCGGGATGCCGATGGGCACACGGCGCTGTGCAAGGCCACGTTTCTGCGCTACCGCCGGGTGATAAGGACGTTGTTGGCGTTGGGGGCGGACGGGGCGCCTTTGGTACCCTGATAGGACCGTGACGGACGAGCAATGGAATAGCGTCGACGCCCACTTTTCGGCGCTTGCGGAGGAGTCCGCCGCGGCGCAGGCGGCGGGGTTGGCGCGGATCGAAGATGAGGAGGTGCGGGCGGAGGTGGCGTCGCTTTTGCGGCATTCCGGCGGGGGCGACACGCTGGTGGGGATCGTGGGTGCGACGATGGATCAGATCGACATCGCGTCGTTCAAGGATCAGCGCGTGGGCCCGTACCGGATTGTGCGGCGGCTGGGTGAGGGCGGGCAGGGCGCGGTGTTTGAAGCCGTACGCGCGGACGGCAGTTTTGATCAGCGGGTGGCGATCAAGATTGTGAAGTGGGAGATGGACAGCGAGACCACGCGCGGGCAGTTCCGCCGGGAGCGGCAGATTCTGGCCGGGTTGGAACACCCGCACATCGCGCGATTGCTCGACGGCGGGGAGACGGAGGCGGGCGCGCCGTATCTGGTGATGGAGTACGTGGAGGGCCAGCCGCTGACGGAGGCGACGGCGGGGTGGCCGTTGGCGCGGAAGTTGGCGATGTTTCTGGAGGTGGCCGGCGCGGTGGCGTTTGCACATCGCAATCTGATTGTTCATCGGGATTTGAAGCCGGCGAACATTCTGGTGACGAGCGAGGGGACGCCGAAGCTGTTGGATTTCGGGATCGCGAAACTGGTGGACAACGATGCACAGCGCACGCGCACGGCGGTGCAGGCGTTGACGCCGGAATATGCCAGTCCGGAGCAGGTGCGTGGCCTCGCCATCACGACGGCGAGCGACGTGTATTCGCTGGGCGTGGTGCTGTATCAGTTGCTGACGGAACGCAAGCCGTACCAGTTGAACACGATGTCGCTACTGGAGATGGATCAGGTGATTTGCCAGCAGGCGCCGGAGCCGCCGCGGCTGGGCGATGAGTTGGATTTCATCCTGCTGATGGCGCTGCGGAAGGAGCCGGAGCGGCGGTACGAGAGCGTGGAGCGGTTTGCCGAAGACGTGGTGCGGTACATGGAAAACCGGCCGGTGCGGGCGCGTCCGGATTCGGTGTCGTACCGGGTGCGGAAGTATGCGCGGCGCAACTGGTTGGCGCTATCGGCGGCAACGATCGCGCTGACAGGGATCTGCGGTGGGGCGGGGTTGGCCGTCTATCAGGCGCGGCGGGCGGAGCACCGGTTCCAGCAGGTGCGCGTGTTGGCGAACACGTTTCTGTTCGATTTCGACAACGAGATTCGTCAGGTGCCGGGGACGACGAAAGCGCGCGAATTGCTGGTGAAGACGGCGCTGCAGTATCTGGACGAACTGGCGCGGGATGGGAGCGCGGACGCGGGGTTGGCGTCGGAATTGGCGCAGGCGTATATGAGCGTGGGCGATGTGCAGGGCATGACGGGATTGCCGAATCTGGGGCGGCCGGCCGATGCGATTGCCAGTTACCGGAAGGCGGAGGCGACGGCGCGCGGCGCGGTGGCGCGGGAGCCGGGGAACGTGGCGCACGTGCGGCGGTTGGCGACGTGTCTGGCGCGGATGAGCTTTTTGCAGACGGCGATGGGGGACACTTCGCAGGCGCGGGGGAGCTTGCAGGAGTCGTCGCGGATTACCAAAGAGAGCTTGCGAAACCGGGAGCCGGAGGCGGCGGATTTGCGGGCCATGGCGAACGTGTATGTGTACTTGAGCGCACTGGAGATGAACACCGGGAACGCTCCGGCGGCGGTGGAGGCCGCGGCGGTGGGGGCTGAGTGGATGGCCCGTTACGCGAAAGCGAATCCAGTTCTGCGGGCTCGGCTCGACCTGATGAGGGCGCGTGCCGGATTGGGCAGGGCGCAGATTGTACGCGGGCAACTGGAGCTGGCACGTCAAACGCTATTGGCGCAGCGAGCCGAGCGGCAGGCGATCGCGAAAGAGGCTCCGAACGACATGGAGAATTTGCGGGAGTGGGGGACGAACGATCATTTCCTGGGCAATTTGCATGGCGAGGTATCGGGGCCGAATCTTGGCGAACGCGCGGAGGCAGAGCGGTTTTATGAAGAGCACATTGGAATTGCGGAGAAGCTGGCGGCGGCTGATCCCCGGAATGTAGGCGCTCGGGGTGGTCTGGTAGCGCCGTACGGCAAGATGGCGGATTTGTTGCGAGAGACGGAGCCAGTGCGTGCGGTGGCTTTGTACCGGAAGGCGTTGGAGGCGGCTGGCGCCGGCGGCAACCGGCGGGCGGAGTGGCTGGGGCAGATGAGCTACGCGATGCGGCGAAGTGGCGATCCGGCGGGCGCGCGGCGGGCGGCGGAAGAGGGGTTGACGATTTTGGTTGCCGATTTGGCGCCTAAGCCGGGGCCGCAGGAGAGCCGGACGGCGTCGCGTGTTTATCGCGCCGCGGGGGAGGCTGCGTTGGCGCAGGGGGAATTGCCGGTGGCGAAGGAGAGGCTGGAGAAGGCGGTGGAACTACTGGCGCGGCATCGGGAGATTGCCGCTACCCATCTGGAGCTGGCCGCGGATCTGTCGTTCGCCTGGGAGGCATTGGAACGCTACCGTGCGAAGGCTGGGGAAACGGCGGATTTGCGGGGCGTACGGCTGGCCTTTTGGGAGGCCTGGCAGCGCGATACGCCCAGCGTGTTTACGAAGCGCCAAGTTGAACTGGCGCGGGCGACGCGTTAGACCTGGCGGGCAGGTTCCACGCGCTGTTGCCACGGGGTGATGGCAGGTTTGGGACGCCGTTGGATTTTCTTGTGAACGATCTGGCGCTGTGTTGCGGCGCGCAGAGTGGCGAGCGACTGCATGTCGGTTTCCGTGAACGTCAGCGTTTGCGCGCCGCCGCCTTCGGGGATCTGTTCCAGCAGGCGCCGGCATAGCAGCGGCAGCTCCTGAACAGCAATATGGTACTTCCGGCTCAGCGCCAGATCCGCGATAACCTTGAACCGCGTTTTGCTGCGGTCGTCGGCCACGCCATCAAATGCGAACTCGCGGAACTCTCCACTGTGGGTGAATCCGGTGAACTGGTATTCCATAACCTAACTTTCCTTTGCTAGGACGAACCGTAAGATAATTTGCGCTCACGGGGGGCATTCCGCCAAATTTCGCTAAGTAGCGATCCGTTAGGAAACTGGGAACTTAGTTGCCAACTTATGACTTGACCGGTGCGGACTCCGGCCTTTCATTGTCCGCCTTCTACGGCAAGGAGTCAAGCCTTAGTCTTGTCTCATGCAAGATGAGCCTGAAGGAACAGGCGATTCTCACACAAGATGAGCCTGAAGGCAGAGAGGTGGCGCAAGCTGGGGATTGATCATCAGCATGCAAGGTGGGGAGAAGTTGAGCC
>JBIKOG010000327.1:0-7121 GCA_044358225.1 Bryobacteraceae bacterium
ATGGTTTTTCCACTGGACTACCAGCGGTAGGGGGTCAGATTTTTCAGAGGTCAACGGGCGGGGGGTGGGTGGTAAAGAAGAAGCCCCGCTACTAGAGCGGGGCTTGAGAAGGAGACAACTCCCACCAGAGCGAGCCTGGTGTATGATAACTGACCCTTCGTGAGCAATTCGCGGGCCAATTGCTAAGTTGTTGAAAGCCCGTTGAGAGGCCTGTCACGAAAATGAAATATGGGATATTTTCCTACCAGATCCCGAATTGAGGAGGGGTACAATAGGGCGGATGCCGGCAACAACGCAAGGAACACCGGTTTCGGCCACAGGGCGGCAACCCACGTTGGAGGCTGCAACCGGGAGAAGGGCGCTGGGCGGGTTCTTCCTCTCCGGTGTACTGTTCTCCTTTTTGGGTGCGGTGCTGCCGGCGTGGGGCTACCATCTGCATTCCGATCACGGGACGGTGGGGCTGTATTTTCTGTTCCTGACGTTTGGGATTTATGTGGGCGCGCAGGTTTGCCACTGGCTGGTGGAGCGGACGGGTCTACGGGCGCTGATGACGTTTGGCAGCGGGTTGGCGTGTGTGGGGCTGTTGGCGCTGGCGTATTTGTCGGGACCGCAGCCGCCGTCGCTGCGGATGTTCGCGCTGTTTTTTGTTGGAGTGGCGGGTTCGATGGTGAGTACGGCGGTGTTTCACGCGATCACGCCATTGTACGAACACGACCCGGCGGCGACGGTAAACCTGGCGGGCGGCCTGTTTGGGCTGGGCTGTTTGACGACGGCGCTGGTGACCGCGGGGGCCTTCGACTTCTATACGGTGCCGAGCATGTTGATGCTGCTGGCGGTGATTCCGTTCTACTTCACGCTGGGGTTCGCGCTGGGGGGGCCGGTCGCGTACACGCCGATCGAGTTTCCCTCCTTCAAGAAAGCCTTGTCCGATTTCAAGTCGCCGGGCGCAATTCTGTTCACGCTGTTGCTGTTCTTCCAGTTTGGGAATGAATGGGCGATTGCCGGGTGGCTGCCGCTGTTCCTGATTCAACAGCTGGGGATGAGCCCGACGAGCGGCATTCTGCTGTTGGCGTTGTACTGGCTGGCGCTATTGGCGGGCCGGATTATCTCGCAGGCGAAGATGCCGCGGGTGCGCCATTCGCGCATGCTGATGGGCAGTGTCTTGGCGGCGCTGATGGGCTGCGTGCTGTTGAGCCTGACGGAGAAGTTTGGCGGCGCGGTGGCGGGGATTGTCCTGATTGGCGGAGGCTTCGCTTCGATTTACCCGTTGACGGTGGAATCGATCGAACATCGGTTTCCGTACTACCACCCGGGGTTCTTCGGCGGGATTTTCTCGCTGGGTCTGGTGGGAGGTCTGTTGACGCCGGCTTTACTGGGGGCGGTGGCGCAGCAGTGGGGCGTGGGGAAGGTGATGCTGCTGCCGGCGCTGGGCTCGATTATGGTTTGCGTGCTGGTGCTGTTGATTTGGCTGGAGACGCGGCTGACCCGCGCAGAGCGAGAGTAGCCGGGCCCTCGGGGCCGTTGTAGAGCAACTCGATGGTCTTGAGTTTGCCGAGGTTGCCCTGATAGGGGAAGTAGAGCAGGCCGGCGGCGGGGCCTTTGCCGGGGCCGTCGGCCCAGGCGAGTTTTTCGACCCAGTCCCATGGGGCGAATTCCGGTTGTTCGGTGGGGGGCGGCGCCGGCGTGCCGGGCGGGCGGGAGGGCTCGTGGCGGCGATCGCCGGGGAAGCGGGGGGCCGATTGGCGGCCCAGAATGACATTGGCGTTGCCGAGACCGGCGGAGGCGACGATGCCGCGGTTCCCTTCCCAATTGGCGTATTTGAGAGACCCGCCGACCATGCCGGCGGTTTGGGCGAGGAGGGGTGTTTTGCCGTTCAATTTGAGTGTGAAGTGGCCGGTGTTGAAGTTGAAATCGCGGGTGAAGATGGCGATTTCGATGACGATGTGGGACTTGAGGATGAACGCCGAGGGGGCGGGAACGGTGCGGCCCTGGAAGTCGGCGGCAAGCGTGAGGCTGCCGGACGTGGCCTGTGCGTGGTAGTCGGCCGGGGCTGTGCGGGCGGGGATGATCTCCTGGGCGCTGATGGCGAGGGTGGCTACGGCCAGCAGGAGGAGGCGCATGGTCACAGTATAATCGGGGGACTTGGCTATGCTGCGCAAACTTCTGATTTTTGGTTTGATGGGGCTGCTGCCGTTGATGGCGGCGGAGAAGAAGAAAAAGACGAAGACGGCCCCGTTAGCCGAGAGGGTGGAGAAGATCATTGCCGAGACGCCGGCGCTGGCGCGGGGCCACTTGGGCGTGCGTCTGGTGGATCTAACGGGCAAGGTGGTCTTTGAGCGGAACGCGAGGAACTGGTTTGTGCCGGCGTCGAACACGAAGTTGTATTCGACGTCGCTGGCGTTGACGCGATTGGGGCCGGATTTCCGGTTCGTGACGCGGGTGCGGGCCGGGGTGGCGCCGGATGGCGACGGGGTGATTCGCGGCGATGTGAGGCTGGTGGGGGGCGGGGATCCATCGCTATCGGGGCGCACGTATCCCTACGACAAAGAGAAAGAGTGGGCCGATGTGGCGCCGGGGATGGAGGAGCTGGCCGATCAGATTGCCCGGAACGGGGTGAAGCGGATTGAGGGGGCCATTATTGGGGACGATTCGGCGTATGTGTGGGAGCCGTATCCGGACGGGTGGTCGATTGACGATCCGTTGTACGAGTATGGCGCGCCGGTGTCGGCGTTGACCTTTAACGACAATGCCTTCCGGCTGGAGGTGCGGCCGGGGGCTGAGGCCGGGGCTGCGGCGGAGGTGTATCTGTACCCGGACGTGGGGCAGGTGACGGTAATTCCGCTGGTGGAGACGGTGGCGGCTGGGGAGCGGGGGCGGATTCGGTTGGAGCGTTTGGCTCACACGAACGAGCTGCGGGTGTATGGGACCATTGCGGCGGGCGGGAAGCCGTATTCGACGTTGTTGGGCGTGCCGGATCCGCCATTGTACGCGGCGCAGGCGCTGGCCGATGCGCTGGGCCGGCGAGGGATCTCCGTTCGGGAGCCGGCGCGGGTATTGCACCGGATGGGCACGGAGGAGGCGGGAGGGGACTCATCGACAGTGCTGGCGGAGCGGCAGTCGCCGCGGCTGGTGGAGCTGTTGCCGGTGGTGAACAAGGTCAGCCAGAACCTGCATGCGGAGTTGCTGTTGCGGGAGGTGGGGCGGCAGGGGAAGACGTTTGGGAGCCGGGAGGCGGGGCTGGAGGCGCTGGCGGCGTTTTTGGAGGGCGAGGTGGGAGTGGCGAAGGAAGACGTGAATTTCATCGATGGGTCGGGGATGAGCCGTTTGACGTTGTTGACGCCGGAGTCGACGTCGAAGCTCCTGGTTTTGATGGCGGGGCGCGCGGGGTGGCTGGAGTCGCTGCCGGTGGGCGGGGAGGATGGGACGTTGGGGCGGCGGTTTAAGGGGGAGGCGTTGAAAGGGAAGGTGCGGGCGAAGACGGGGTCGTTGTCGCACGTGAGCGCGTTGGGCGGGTATTTGGAGCATCCGAAACTGGGGCGGCTGGCGTTTACGGTTGTTTTGAACAACTACAACGGGTTGACCGCCGATGCGCGGACGGGGATTGATAGACTGGTGGGAGCGTTGCTGGAGTAGAAAAACATGCCGATTTACGAATATCGTTGTGACGGATGCGGGAAGCAGTTTGAGAAGCTGGTGCGGGCGAGTTCGCCGGCGGTGGCCTGCCCGGGATGCGGCGGGGAGAAGTTGGAGCAGCAGTACTCGACGTTCGCGGCCCAGATGGGCGGCGGGGGCGGGGCGGCGCAAGGGTGCGCGCCGGCGCAGGCGGCCGGCGGATGCGGCAGCGGGATGTGCGGCATGCCGGGATTCTGCAGCAAGAACTGATTTCGCCGTTTATTCCCCTTTTTTCTCTTGACCTTCGCTGTTCGTTCGCCCATACTGTTGCTGATATGGCTCTGACACGGCGGCAAAAAGAGGTTCTGGAGTTTCTGGCGGAGTTCATTGAGAAGAACCGCTACTCGCCTTCCTACGAAGAGATTGCGGAGGGGTTGGAGCTGAATTCGCTCGCCACCATCCACAAACACATTTCGTCGTTGGAATCGAAGGGGTATCTGCGCCGGGCGTTCAATCAGAGCCGGTCGCTGGAGATCGCGCCGCGGTATGCGGCGGAGGTGGAGAAGCGTAAGGCAGTCGAAACGGGACTGGCGGTGCCATTGTGGGGCAAGATTGCCGCTGGTACACCGGTGGAAGCGCCGGCGAATCCGGAGATGCTGCACTTCCAGGATTTCGTGGGGAACGCCGAGACGTACGCGCTGCAGGTGCGCGGGGAGTCGATGATTGACGACCACATCTGCAATGGAGATTACGTCCTGATCCAGAAGACGGAGAGCGTGCGGGATGGGGAGATCGTGGTGGCGCTGGTGGACGGGATGGAGTCCACGCTGAAGCGGTTGTACCGGGAGGCCGATGGGCAGGTCCGGCTGCAACCGGCAAACTCGACGATGGAGCCGATTTATGTGGCGCCGACGAGTTTGCAGGTGCAGGGGAAACTGATCGCGGTGCTACGCAAGTATTAGTCCTTGCGGTGGCCGATGGCGAGCGTGGAGAAAATCGACACCATGAGGGTGTGATTGTTCTCAATGACGCGGCCGTTGCGCTGCTGGAGGGTTTGCTCCATGAAGCCGATTTCGAGGCGTGACTTCTTGGGCAACGTGTAGGTGAGGGCGCCGTAGGCACGGTTCTGGTCGAAGACGTTGTTGGCGACGTTCTTGCCGAAGTTGAGGAAGAACTCGTCATAGAGGGCGATGCCGAATTTGCCCTTGATCGGGACCATGACGCGGTACATGTAGCGGAAGCGGTTTTCGTGGCGCCAGCGGGTGTGGGTGCGGACACCGGTGGGAGCGACGGAGAGTTCGCCGAGTTCGCGTTGTTCCAGGCGATAGCGATGGGCCATGGAGACGCGGCCGACCTTCTGGGTGAGCTGCATCTGCTGGAAGAAGCGATGTTCGGGGAACGGGACGCCGACGGGGAAATCGCCGTAGCGGCTGGTGGCAATGTAGCCGTAGCCGGCGGTGAAGGTGAGGTTGGGGTGGAGGCTGTAGTTGACGGCGGGCCGGATGAGGAGTTGCTGCCAGTTGGTCAGGACATTGCTCCGGCGCCATTGGCCTTCCAGGTGGAGGCCCCATTTGGAGTTGCCGATGGGGTGGTCGCCGAAATAGTTCCACCAGCCATTGGCGTTGTTGGTATGGATGCGTCCGGAGCTGGACTGGGCGCTAGCGGCTTCGAAGAGCGCTAGAGTACAAACAATGAAGAGTTTTTTCACGGTGTGGTATTTGGGGCTGCTCGTTTTCTCTGCGGGCCTGGGTGCGCAGCATGCCCATACAGCTGATGGTAAGCGCGCCGGGGCGGCGGAGGCACTCCCTGCGACAGGGGAGTATTCGTTCCGGATTCATACCAGAAATCCGAGATGCCAGCAGTATTTCAACGCCGCTATAGCCATGATATACGGGTTTAACCACGACGAGGCGCAGCGATTGTTTGCGCGGGCGGCGGAGCTGGACCCGGCGTCGCCGATGCCGCATTGGGGGATGGCGCTTTCGTTGGGAAGCCACATCAACAACGACCCGGAGGCGGAGCGGGAGCGAAAGGCGTGGGAGGCGATATCGCGGGCGCGGACTTTGACTGCAGGGGCGCCGGCGCATGAGCGGCGTTACGTGGAGGCGCTGGCGGCGCGGTATTCGGGAGACGCCAATGCCGACCGGAAGCAGTTGGCGCGGAACTATGCGGCGGCGATGGCGGGGTTGCACCGGGATTTTCCCGACGATCCGGACGCGGCGACATTGTATGCCGAGAGTCTGATGAACTTGAACCCGTGGAAATACTGGGGTTTTGACGGGGCGCCGACGGAGGGGACGTTGCAGTTTGTCGGAGTGTTGGAGAGCGTGCTGCGACGGTGGCCGGAGCATCCGGGGGCGAACCACTACTACATTCACGCGGTGGAGGCGTCGCCGAATCCGGAGAGGGCGCTGGCGGCGGCGAACCGGTTGGGGAAGCTGGTTCCGGCGGCCGGGCATCTGGTCCATATGCCGAGCCATATCTATGCGCGGCTGGGGATGTGGGACGGAGCGGCGTCGGCGAATGCTGCGGCGGTGGGTGTGGATCGTTCGTACTTGAAGGGGAAGCCGGCCGATGGGTTGTATCCGCTGATGTACTATCCGCATAACATCCATTTCCTGCTATATGCGCAGGGGGCGGCGGGGCAGTGCGCGGCGGCGGCGGGGACGGGGAAGGAGTTGGTGGCGCAGGTGGGGCCGGGGTTGGAGGCGATGCCGATGCTGCAGGGGTTTGTGGCGTATGTGTATCAGCTGTCGGTTTGGTGCCCGTCGGTGCCGCTGGCGGCGCCGTTGGCGGAGAAGTATGCGTTGGCCGGGGTGGCGTATCAGTATGCGCGGGGGACGCGGTTGGCTTGGGGGCGGGAATTGACGGGGGCTCGGGGGGCGTTGGATTTGATGCGGCAGGCGGCGGGGAAGGTGGCGCCGGAGACGATTTACGAGGCGGCGTATACGTCGGCCTATTTGACGGTGGCACGGGCGGCGTTGGAGGCGCGGATAGCGGATGCGGCGGGGGATTTGGCTGGGGCGGCTGTGTTGTGGCGGGAGGCGGTGGCGGCGCAGGATACGTTGCGGTACGACGAGCCGCCGATTTGGTATTACCAGGTGCGGCAGTCGTTAGGGGGCGTGTTGTTGCGGGCGGGGAAGTTGGGGGAGGCGGAGGCGGTGTTGCGGGAGTCGCTGCGATTGCAGGCGCGGGATGGGCGGGCGTTGTTTTTGTTGTGGAAAGTGTTGGCAGCGCAGGGGCGGGAACGGGAGGCGGCGTTGGTGGAGGCGGAGTTCCGGGCGGTGTGGAAGGGGACGGGGGTGTTGCAGGTGGAGGAGTTGTAGGCGGGAGGAAATGGTGTCACACACAATTAGCCGGGCGGCGGTTCAGAGCGGCTAAGTGGATGATAATTGGTGCCTGGCAGTGCGCCGGGATAAACCGGCATGTAGTAGGGAATGAAAGAGTCCTACAGGAAAGGAGTAGCGCCCCATCTTGGCCTCGAGTTTTGCGGGTGTCGTCGCGAGGCG
>JBIKOG010000326.1:0-7121 GCA_044358225.1 Bryobacteraceae bacterium
CTTTGGGCTTTTTGCCTTTTGCCTTCTGCGGGTTGTGTCGCGTCTTGGGGTACATCTCTGCCGTTGGGTTACGGGCCGAACTTCGTCGGGGGTTCTGCCCGCGATGTCCCCGGTCGGGTGGGGTTGGGCAGGGTTGTGGGGGTGGATCCGGGCTTCTTCCTTCTGCCTTCTGCCTTCTGCCTTCCGCCTTCCGCCTTTTGCCTTCTGCGGGTTGCGTCGCGTCTTGGGGGACATCTCTGCCGTTGGGTTACGGGCCGAACTTCGTCGGGGGTTCTGCCCGCGATGTCCCCGGTCGGGTGGGGTTGGGTGGGGTTGGGCGGGGCGGGGGTGGCGGGGGTGGCGGGGGTGGCTTTTCTGACTCTACTTTCAAACGAAAAAGCGGACCCGGGTGGGTCCGCTTTTTTCGTTTGATTTGCTTTTGGGTTAGCCGAGGAGTTCGACGATGATCTTCTTGTGTTCCGCGTCGAGCGTGACGATCTTGCAGGTGCGGAGAACGCCGGGCTTGATGGTGGCGGCTTTCGGAGTGGGATCGCCACCCTTGCCTTCCTTCCAACGGCCCTTCAACATGGCGGCCAGCGAACCCAGATCGGCCGAGCCGGCGCCGGCGGATTCCGCGGGCTTGGACTCTTCCTTCTTCGGTTCTTCCAGACGGCACTCGGCGAGCACGCCTTCGGCGACTTCCAGCTTCAGGATGTTGCCGCGGACGTCGGTCACGAGACCGCTGATCGTTTCACCCACCTTGTGTTCGGCGATGAAGTTGTCGACTCGCGTGGGCTGCAGTTGCTTCAGGCCCAGGCGGATGCGGCGGCGATCCTTGTCGATGTCGAGCACGATGGCGCGGACGACTTCGCCTTCCTTGACGACGTCGCGCGGATGGTCGATGCGCTTGTCGTTGGCCATGTCGCCGATGTGGACCATGCCGTCGATGCCGTCGCCGAGATCGACGAACGCACCGAAGGACTGGATGGACGTGACAGGGGCTTCGACGATCGTCCCGGTCTTGTACTTCTCCATGGCTTCGACGAAGGGGTCGCCGAGGGCGCTCTTGAGGCTGAGCTCAATGCGCTTGTCGCCGGGCTTCACGCCCAAGACAACCACTTCGACCTGGTCGCCCACTTTGAGGAGATCGGAGGGCTTGCGGACCTTCTTCGACCAGGACATCTGCGAGAGATGGACGAGGCCGTCGACGCCCGGGGAGAGTTCGACGAAGGCGCCGAAATCGGTGAGGCGGGCCACTTTGCCGATGAGCTTCTGGCCGGGCTGGAACTGTTCGGCAGCGACGGTCCAGGGATCCGGCTGCATCTGCTTCAGGCCGAGGGACACCTTGCGGGTGTTGGCGTTCAGCTTGAGAATTTTGACTTCGAGTTCGTCGCCAATGTTGACCACGTCGGCGGGCTTGCCAACGCGATGCCAGCTCATGTCGGCAACGTGCAGGAGGCCATCGACGCCATCGAGATCGAGGAAGGCGCCAAAGTCGGTGACGCTACGGACGCGCCCTTTGACGACATCGCCTTCTTTGAGGGCGAGGAAGCGTTCTTCCTTCTTCTTGGCGGTCTCTTCTTCGAGAACCACGCGGCGATCGACGACGATGTCTTCCTTCTCGATATCGATCGAGAGGATGCGGACTTCGATGTCCTGGCCGACGAGCTTCTGGAGTTCAAACGCATCGCGCGTGCCGGAGCGGGAGGCAGGCATGAAGGCCCGGCCGCCGATGTCGACGCGAACGCCGCCTTTGACGGTTTCGGTCACCTTGCCGGCTACGTTGCGCTTCTCTTCGAAGGCGGAGAGCAGGCCGCTCCAGTCCTTGGGCTTCTCCACCTTGAGGGGCGAGAGAATGGCCTGTCCTTCTTCGTTCCTGCCGGTGATGGTGACTTCCACCAAATCGCCGACTGCGATTTCGGACATTTCAGGAGAGAGAGCGGACTTCGGCAGGACACCGTCTGCTTTGCCTTTGATATCGACAAAGATGGAGTCATCCGTGATCGCGAGCACCTTGCCCTTAACGGGACCGGACGCTTCGGAGGCCTTGGGGGCCGGGACGGAAGACTGCTCCTGTTCGAACTGGCGAAGGATATCGCCAAAGGAGGATTCGGTGGACTGGGAAGTCGACTCCTCGATAGGATCGTCGACGGGATTTGCTGGATTCATGAGAACAATACGCGAGACTCCACCCATTGTGGCACAAAGACCGATAGTATGGGCGGCATGGGAATCGTGTGGCTTCTGGTCTTCGCCGCGATCGCAATTGCGGGTCCGGTGCAGGACCCGCCGAGCCTGACATTGCTGGCCGCGCTTGGCGTTTTTCAATTCATGGAGCCACGCATTCAGGCGTTTCAATCGGAGCGCGGGATGCAGGTGGCGGTGGGGATCAAGATCCTGCTGTGCTACCTGCTGATTGGCTACACGGGGGCGTTGAATTCTTCCTACTATTTGATTCTGCTGCTGCCGGTGGTGGGGGCGGCGACGACGATGGGGGCGTGGGGCACGGTGGCGGTGACGACACTGGCAATGCTGAGTTTTCTGAGCTTTTTGTTCTTTTTGCCGTGGGAGGATTTGAGCCGTTTCATCTTCGATTGGAAGGAGCTGTTTTTGCGGGCGGTGTTTCTGCCGGTGGTGGGGCTATCGACTTATCAGCTGGCGGAGGCCAATCGGTTGGAGGCGCGGAAGAGCCAGGAGACGGCGAAGGAACTGGCACGGGCGAATGAGGAGTTAGTGAAAGCCGAGGCGGCGGTGCGGAGGTCCGAGCGGCTGGCGGCGTTGGGCCAGTTGACGGCTGGGCTGGCGCACGAGTTGCGGAATCCGCTGGGGACGATTCGGGTGTCGGCGGAGATGTTGAAAAAAGTTTCTAAAGACGATGGGGGGATTGGGCGGGAGATGACGGAGTACATCACGAGCGAGGTGGACCGGGCGAACTCGCTGGTGACGCGGTTTTTGGAGTTTGCGCGGCCGCTGCCGTTGAAGCCGGCGGTGACGGATGTGCATGAAGTGATCGACCGGGCGGTGACGCAGTATGAGCGTTCGGCGGACCGGCCGGATGTGAGCGTTTATAAAAATTACGATCCGGCGTTGCGGCCGGTGTCGCTGGACGGGGAGTGGATGGAGCGGGTCTTTTATAACCTGCTGCGGAATGCGGCGGAGGCGAGTGCGGCGGGCAGTTCGATTACGGTGAAGACGCGGCCGGTGGATGGGTTCATTGAAATCGCGGTGATTGACCGGGGTTCGGGAATTACGGCGGAGCATCGGGAGAGTATTTTCAATCCGTTTTTTACGACGAAGGCGAGCGGGGTGGGGCTGGGGTTGGCGATTGTGTCGAAGATCATTGACGAACACGGCGGGCGGATCCTGGTGGAGAGCGAGCCGGGACAGGGGTCGGTGTTTCGCGTGTTGCTGCCCGCGTAATGGGATCATGTAGAGATGAGCCGACGAATCCTCGTGATTGAGGATGAAGAGAAATTACGCCGCGTGGTGCAGTTGCAACTGCAGAGTTCGGGGTATGAAGTAGAGCTGGCCGCGACGGCGGAGGAGGGCGTGCTGGCGGCTGAGCGCGCCGATCTGGTGCTGACCGATCTGCGGCTGCCGGGGATGAGCGGGCTGGAGTTTTTGGAGCGCACGCACGCGGTGCGGCCGGGGTTGCCGATCATCATGATGACCGCTTTCGGGTCCGTGGAGACGGCGGTGGAGGCGATGAAGAAGGGCGCGGCGGACTTCCTGGTGAAGCCGTTTTCGCTGGACCATTTGGCGGCGGTGGTGGCGAAGGCGTTTGAGATCATCTCGCTGCGCGAGGAGAACAAGCGGCTGAAGGAGGAGCTGGGCGGGCGGTATCAGCTTGATAATGTTGTGGGCCGCAGCGGGGCGATGCAAGAGGTTTTCGGCATGGTGCTGCGGGCGGCGCCGACGCGGGCGACGGTGCTGCTGGCGGGGGAGAGCGGCGTTGGCAAGGACATGATTGCGCGGGCGATTCACTACCATTCGCCGCGCAAGGATAAGCCGTTTGTGAAGATCAACTGCACGGCGATTCCGGAGAACCTGATGGAGAGCGAGTTGTTTGGTTATGAGAAGGGCGCGTTTACGGGCGCCAACATGACCAAGCCGGGCAAGTTTGAACTGGCCGATACGGGCACCGTTTTTCTGGACGAGATTGGCGACGTGCCGTTGCCGATTCAGGTGAAATTGCTCAGGATTTTGCAGGAGCGGGAGTTTGAACGGCTGGGGTCGAACAAGACGCGGCACATCGATGTGCGCGTGGTGGCGGCGACGAATGTGGACCTGCGGCGGGCGTTGGAAGAGGGCACGTTCCGGGAGGATTTGTACTACCGGTTGAATGTGCTGCCAATTAATATTCCATCGCTGCGGGAGCGGCGGGAGGACATTCCGTATTTGGCGGACCACTTCATCCGGAAGCATGCGGCGGAGTTGGGGACGGCGGAGTTGGAAATCAGCGCGGACGCGGCGACGAAGCTGATGGCCTATCACTGGCCGGGGAATGTGCGCGAGTTGGAGAACGTGATTGAACGGTCGCTGGTGTTGGCGACGGGGACTTCGTTGGAAGCGGCGGATATCCGGTTGGATTTGGCGCCCCGATCGCGGAGCGCGGCGACGGCGGGGACGAGTGTGGATGGGCTGTTTTTGCCGGAGGGGATGACGCTGGATCAGTACGAGGAGACGATCATCAAAGAGGCGATGCGGCGGGCGCAGGGGAACAAGAGTCAGGCGGCGCGGCTGTTGGGATTGACGCGGAATGCGTTGCGATACCGGTTGGGGCAGATGGGGATGGAGACGGGGCCGGATACGGACGGGTGATTTTTCAGGGGGACACGCGGGTGCGTGCCCCCCTGTGGTTTGGGCTAGCGGGTCCAGGTGACCTCCACTTGCGGGCTGGCGGGCGATGACGCCGTTAGCAACAGCGGCCCGAGGGCGCGGGCGGATTCGGGCCCGTAGACGCTCGAAAGCTTGCGGTGGAAGGCGCTGGTGACGCCGCCGAGCAGGTAGCTGAGGTTACGGAGCGCGTCGACCGGGCCGAGGCCCTTGGTGGTGCAGCGGGCGAGGTGGGCGGTGAGGCGGTCGATGAACTGGGCTTCGGCGCAGAGCAACGATTGGAAGACGGCGGCGCCGACGGTGCGCGAGACGGCGCGGCGGAGGTCGTCGACATCGGCATCGAGGTGGGTGAGCGCCACGCGAGCTTCGAGGGCGGCGCGGGTGCGCGGGTTCCAGACCATGGCCTGGCGCATGTCGGGGCTGGGCCAATCCCAGAACGTCGAATCGGGACGGTTGAGTTCGACGCCCTTTCCGGTGAGACGAGCGCCGGTGCTGACGGGCAGGGAGGCCCAGACGAGCAGGGGCGCGGCGGCTTCGGCGCCGAGACCGTCCATGTCGACGGCGGCGGGCAGGAGCGTGCGCCAGGCGGTCTGCATGCGGCGGGAAATGTCGCCGGCGTCCTGGGGCTCGAGCCAGTGAGCGATGGAGGCCGGCGGCATGGTTATGACCATGCGGCAGAGGCGGCCACGGGGGTCGGCCGGGGGGGCGCCGTAGAGGCGGAGGAGCGGGTCGAGCGACGTGGGCCGATTGGTGGCGATCGCCATTTCGAAGCGGGCGTGGAGGGTGGCCGGGTCGTGGACCGTCATATCGCCGCCGAGGTGATGGGCGAAGGCCCCTTCGATGGAAAGGAGGCTGGCGGCGGCGCGGGTGTGGCGCTCGGAGTCGGCTTTGACGTGGCCGCGAACGATGCGGCCGGAGACGTCGTCCAAGGCCTGCATGGCGGTGGTGAGGCGGGCGCGTTCGGCGACGCGGCCGTTGACGAAGGGCAGGCGCCATTCGAAGGTGTGGCGGGCGGTGGCGGTGGTGTTGACGGTGCAATCGTGCAGCGTGACGCCGGGGACGGGGCCGGCGAGGAGGGGGGTGAGATCGCCGGTTAGCGTGTGCGTGAACAGGGCCTGGAGATCGGCGTTGGCGCCGAAATCGAAGGTGGCGTCGAGCAGGGCGTTGGCCGTTTTCTGCTTGTCGAATTCGAGGGCGAGCGAGGCTTCCAGGCGGCGCTCGAGAGTGCGGACGGCGGCGAATTCGAGGCGCGCGGTGAGCTCATCGATGTTGGCGAGGCCTGTGGCTACGGCGCCATCGACGGCGGTTTTGAGGGCCGCGAGAAGAGGGTCGGCCGGGTTGCGCCACTGCTCGCCCTGGACGGCGGCGGGGAGGGCGAGCCAGGTGTTTAAGAAGTCCTGGATCTGCGCGATGGGCGCGGGGAGGCGGGACAGGACATTGGTGGCGCCGCGGCGGAGCTGGTTGAGCAGCTGGGTGCGGTGCTGGCCGGCGAGGGCGGCGAGGGCGTGCTGGGTGGCCTGATCGAGGCCGGCGGCGGCGGTGGCTTTGACGCGGATTGACCGGGCGGAGGCGCGGGCGGCGCCGAGGCGGACCCTTAGCACGGGCGCGGCGGTGGGGCGGGTGACGGACCACCAGCAGTCGCTGGTCGCCTGCCACTGGGCGGCGGTTTGGATGCCGAGGTCGAGGTCGAGGCCGATGTCGCCGGTGATGGCCGTTTTGAGGGGCGCGGCGAGGCTGGTCCAGAGGGCGCTGACTTCGGCGGAGGCCGAGGCGTGGATGTCGAGGCGGCGCTCGAAGAGGGCGGTCATGCCGGGGAGCCAGTCGTTGACGGAGTCGAAACGGGGGACGTAGTGGTCCGGGATTTCGGCGGTGATTGGCAGGGCGGCCCAGGCGTCCTGTTGACCGGGAGGGAGGGCGTTGTTGGTGAGGGCCCAAACGTGGTGGTCCTCGGAGGCGGTCAATTGGAGGGAAGCCGGCAGGGCGAGGCCTGTGGCGATTTGGGCCAGCGGGCCCACGGTTTTGGCGGCGAAGCGGTATGACATAAGAGTTCACTCTCGATTTGAGGGTGGCAGGCGCGTCCCCTATAACCGGCTTCGCGATGTTTGTAAGTTGTTGTTATGGAGAGAGAAATAAATATCACTTCCTTTGTGACTGACTTTTCCACAGGGGTGTAGCTCTAACGTTTTACGAAAAAAAATGAGGTGACTGACAGTGCGCCGGGATAAACCGGCATGTAGTAGGGAATGAAAGAGTCCTACAGGAAAGGAGTAGCGCCCCATCTTGGCCTCGAGTTTTGCGGGTGTCGT
>JBIKOG010000115.1:0-23805 GCA_044358225.1 Bryobacteraceae bacterium
GCGGCCAACAGGCAAAGGGTGGCGGAAAGCGCCAGAAGAATCTGCTTCATGATCTGAAGATCCTACATCATTTCGTCCCCTACCCCCAGAACCTCCCGCTACGCGCCTTCCGCGCCAGGCCCTTCATAATCCGCTCAATCCCGGTCCCGAACGGCTGGTCCACCGTCAAATAGGTCCACGTCGCCCCGCGCCGCGGCGGCGCCGTCTCGCCATTCGCCAACCGCATCGCCGTCTCATGGTCCACCTGTTCCCACATCCTCGTGAACAACCCGTCCACCGTCTGAAGAAACTCCGCCAGCGGCTCCCGCCCGCCCAGATTCAACCACGGAAATCCCGACTTCAAATCCGCCACTTCCTCCAGAAAACACGCCCAGGCTTCATCCATCGCGTCCAACCGGATCGGCCACTCCGCCTCGCCCGGTGCGGCTTCGCACCGCCCCATCAACTCCTCCCGCGCCTGCAGCAACGCATGCCGCTGTCCCTCAATTACCCGTTCATACTTGTGCAAAAACAGCCGCGCGTCCAGGTGCCGCCCCTCGGCCCGCCGCTGCAACATATCGCAATCGGCCAGCGTCTGAATCGCCTCCCCATCATCCCGGAACCGCCGCACCAACTCATCGTCCAAGGCCACAAAATACCGCGAACTCCCCGGATCCCCCTGCCGCCCCGCGCGCCCACGCAGCTGGTTGTCGATCCGCCGGCTGTCGTTGCGCGCCGTGCCGATCACGTGCAACCCGCCCAGCTCCGCCACCCCCTCCCCCAACAGAATATCCACCCCCCGCCCCGCCATATTCGTCGACACCGTCACCGCTCCCCGCTGCCCAGCCTGCGCAATCAACGCGGCCTCAATCTCCTCGTGCCGCGCGTTCAATACGTTGTGCGGAATGTCCGGAATCGCCCGGCTGATCGCCTCCGACGCCTCCACGCTCTCACTCCCCACCAACACCGGCCGCCCCGTCGCATGGTGCTCGCGAATCGATTGCACGATCGCCCGGAACTTCGCCGCTTGCGTGGGAAACAACGCGTCCGGCTGGTCCACGCGAACGCGCGGCTTGTGCGTCGGAATCACCTCCACCTCCAACCCGTAGATCTGCCGGAACTCCTCCGCCTGCGTCGCCGCCGTCCCCGTCATCCCGCACAAATGCTCGTATTGCAAGACATAGTTCTGCAGCGTTACCGACGCCAGCACCCGCCCCGGCTCACGAATCTCCAAGCCCTCCTTCTCCTCCAACGCCGCGTGCATGCCCGCCGGCCAGCGGCGCTCGTGCGCGGTGCGCCCCTTGTACTCGTCGATCGGGACAATCCGTCCATCCCGCACCAGATAGTCCACGTCCCGCTGCAACAGATACTGCGCGTGCAGCGCCTGATACACCGCCGTCAACAACCCGTTCGGCGCGTCGTGAATCTGCGCCACGTCCAACAGCGTCTCCGCCTGCGCCAGCCCGGCATAGGTGATCTCAATATTCTGATTCTTGCTATCGACGCTGAAATCGATCCCCATCCGCAACCCCCGCGCCGCCGGCCCCGCCCGCCGCGCGCTCTCCGCCACACCATCGCACTCCCCGGCCAGTATTAGCGGAATCCGCGCTTCATCGATCAATATCGAATCGGCCTCGTCGATGATCGCCGCATAGAGCGGCCGCTGCACCCGCCCGGCAGTCGTCAACGCGCGGCAGTCGCGCAAATGATCGAAGCCCGCCTCCGTCGCCGAAACATAAGTCACATCCGCCGCGTAGGCCGCCCGCCGCTCCTCCGCCGTCGAATCCTGATGAATCGCGGCCACCGTCAGCCCTAACTCGGCATACGCCGGCCCCATCCAAGCCGCGTCGCGCCGGGCCAGATAATCGTTGGCCGTCAGTACATGGACGCCCTGTCCCGCTTGCGCCAACAGCGCCGCCGCCGGCATCGCCGCCAGCGTCTTGCCTTCTCCCGTCTGCATCTCCACGATGCTGCCGCGCAAAAGCGCTTCCGCGCACGCGCGCTGAGTCGGAAATAATTGGACGCGCAACGCGCGTTCGGCCGCCGCAATGGCCGCCGTCAAATCAATAGACATAGCTTCTCCTGGGGATCGCGATGGAGGGCAAGGGCCGCGCGAACTAGGAGAGGGTTGGAGGGGGCCGTTGGAAATGCGGCGTCGTGTAGCCGGCGAAGGTCCGTGGCGTGGCAACGGCTTCGCGCACGACAGCCAGTTGCAAGCAGACCCGGCGCGGCTGGCGTCGCAATGGCCGCTGTTGCTTGCGCGCATCCTGAATACGGACGGCCGCCGCCGAACGAACCGAAACCGCGCCCGGCGCCACCGGCGCCGCCTGCAGCAGCGCCGCGAGGAGAACCAGAAGGGCTGCCACGCGCGTCAACACGTTTTTAAGGTAGCACGGCACCCCATGTTACATTGAAAAGATAGTCTCCGCCGTGCCTTCCCCCCAAGCAGGAATTGAGTTTCAACGTCTCGTCGAATTGATGGCGAAACTCCGCGCGCCCGATGGTTGCCCCTGGGATCGCGAACAGACCTTCGACTCCATCAAACGGCATACGCTCGAAGAGACGTATGAAGTCATGGAGGCCATCGAGGATCGCGACTGGCCGGCCCTCTGCGAAGAGCTCGGCGACCTGCTTCTGCAGCCCGTTTTTTACTCCCAAATGGCGTCCGAAGAGGGCCTTTTTGCCGTCGAAGACGCGCTAAAAGCCATCAACGAGAAGCTTATTCGCCGCCATCCGCACATTTTTGGCGATGTCGTCGCCGACACGGCCGACGCCGTTCTCACCAACTGGGACGCCATCAAGAAGCTGGAAAAGGCCGAAAAGGGCGAATCCCTCAAAGGCCTCCTCGACGGCATCAACAAAGCCCTCCCCGCCGTTCTCGAAGCCAAGGAAATCTCCAGCCGCGCCGCCAAAGCCGGGTTCGATTGGGACTCCGCCGATCAGGTGGTCGACAAGCTGCACGAAGAGCTCGACGAACTGAAACGCGCCGAAAACGCCGACGAACGCGAAGGCGAAATCGGCGACCTGTTCTTCGTGCTGGTCAACCTGGCGCGCTTCTATAAAGTGGATCCGGAGCAGGCGCTACGCCGGACGAATGCGAAGTTTAAAAAACGCTTCGCCTACATGGAAGGCAAACTGGCGGCCGAAGGGCGTGCCCTCACCGGGACCCCGGTGGCGGAACTGGAAACCTACTGGCAGGAAGCAAAACAGAAGACATGATTACGGTTCGGACAATCACGGAAATCAGCGACCTGCGCGAAGCGGTCCGCCTGCAAAAGGTCATCTGGGGTTTTGAGGATTTGGAGCTGTTGCCTGTCCGGTTGTTCGTCGTGGCCAACCGTGTCGGTGGCCAGACCATGGCCGCTTTCGATGGCGACAAAATGGTGGGCTTTCTCATTGCCGTCCCTGGTGTGAAAACCGACGGCACCCACTACCTCCACAGCAACATGATGGGCGTGCTCGCCGACTATCGCAATCTCGGCGTCGGCCGCCAGTTGAAGCTCGCTCAGCGCGAAGAGGCCCTAAGCCGCGGCATCGACATGATCGAATGGACCTTCGATCCACTCGAACTCAAAAACGCCTTCTTCAATATGCAGCGCCTCGGCGCCGTCGTCGAACGCTACGTGCTGAACCAGTACGGCATCACCTCTAGCGCCCTCCACGGTGGTCTGCCCACCGACCGCTGCATCGCCAGCTGGTTTCTGAAAAGTGACCGTGTCGCCAACGTCGTCGCCGGCCAGCCGCCGCCCCCCGTTGAGATCGTCGAGCGCATCGACGTGCCCAACGACATCGGCCAGATCCGCAACGAACGCCCCGCCGAAGCCCGGGAACTGCAGGCTTCCATCTCCGAGCGTTTCCTCGAATACCTGCGCCGCGACCTCTACGTCGCCACCGTCGAGCGCGGCGAAACGCACGGCTCCTATCTGTTTGCCAAGAGGACCTAATGTCTTTTCAAATTGACGAAATTCGTTTGCGCCAGGTGGCGATGCCGCTGGTGAAATTCTTCGAGACCAGCTTCGGCCGTACCTACTCGCGCGACATGGTTCTCGTCGAAGTCGTCTCCAACGGCGTCTCCGGCTGGGGCGAAGTCACCGCCGGCGAAAACCCGTTCTACAACGAAGAGTGGACCGAATCGGCCTGGCAGATCGTCAAGCACTACGTCGGGCCCCAACTGCTGAATAAGCCCATCGAAAAGGCCGAAGACGTCGCCGCCTACGCCAAACATGTTCGCGGCCACCGCATGGCCCGCGGTGGTGTGGAAGTCGCCGTGTGGGATCTGGACGCGAAGCTCCAGGGCATCCCGCTCTGGCAGCGCATCGGCGGCGGCGCGCGTCCGGAAATCCCGAGCGGCGTCTCGCTCGGCATTCAGGACTCCGTCGACGATCTGCTCAAGGTCATCGAAAAAGAACTGGCCGACGGCTACCAGCGCATCAAGATGAAGATCAAGCCCGGCCGCGACGTCGACGATATCCGCGAAGTCCGCCGCCACTTCCCCGGCATCAAGCTCATGGCCGATGCCAACTCCGCCTACACGCTCGCCGATGTCGATCGCCTCCGCGCCCTCGACGAGTTCTACCTCATGATGATCGAGCAGCCGCTGGCGCACGACGACATCATCGATCACGCCGTTCTCCAGGCCCAGCTCCAAACCCCCATCTGCCTCGACGAATGCATCCGCTCGGCCCACCATGCCGAACAGGCCATCCGCCTGCAGGCCGGCCAAATCATCAACATCAAGCTCGGCCGTGTCGGCGGCTTCCTCGAAGCGAAAAAGGTCCACGACATCGGCCGCGCCCACAACGTCGCCCTCGCCACCCTGCCCAACTTCACCCTCCCCGGTGACGTATCCGGCTCCAAGCGCTATTGGAAACGCGAACTGCTCACCGAAGAGATCGTCGCCACCCCCAACGGCACCATCAAAACCAACGACCGCCCCGGCTTCGGTTACGACATCGACATGCCCTTCCTCGATTCCATCACCGTCCGCCAGGAGACCATTCGTTGAGCGACGGCAGTAGTAGCGGCCGCAGCCAATGGTCGTTGTACCTGATCGTTGTGGCCGTTTACTTGTTCTGGGGCGGTAACTTCGTCTTTTCCAAAATCACCCTGAAAGAAATCCCCGGCCCGCTCGTCGCCGGTATGCGCACCGTCTTCGCGGCCATCGCCCTGATGGCCGTCTACAAGCGCTCCCGCAACCCCGATCGCCCGCCCCTCCGCCGCGACGAATACCCGCAGCTCTGCATCATCGGCGTCTGCGGCATCGCCGTCAATCAGGTCTGCTTCCTCATCGGCCTCTCGCTCACCAGCGCCAGCCACGCCGCCCTCGTCATCGGCCTCACGCCGTTCATGGTTCTCTTCCTCGCCTGGTTCCGTGGGCAGGAAGCCTTCACGTCCAACCGCGCCATCGGCCTCGCCGTCGCCGTCTGCGGCATGGCGCTCCTCCAAAAACCTTCCGCCAGCGCCCAAACCGCATCGCTCCTGGGCGACGTGCTCATCCTCGGCGCGGGCCTCAGCTTCGCCGTCTATACCGTCTTCGGCAAGGAACTCGCAGCCGAACATGGCGGCATGGCCGTCATCGCCGTCTCCTACGCCGCCGGCGCCATCTTCCTGTTGCCCATGACGCTCTTCTTCGCCTCCCGCTTCGATTTCTCCCAGGTCAGCGCCGCCGCCTGGTGGGCCTTCGGCTACATGAGCGTCGTCTCCTCCGTCCTCTGCTACATCGGCTGGGCCTACGCGCTCAAGCGCCTCTCCGCCTCCCGCCTCACCGCCTTCAGCTATCTCCAACCATTAGTCGCAACGCTCCTCGCCCTCCCCATGCTCGGTGAACCCATCACCGCCGCCCTCGTCAGCGGCGGCGGCCTCATCATGGCCGGCGTCTTCCTTTCGGAGCGGGGCTGATGGCCGGCTTCGCCGCCCTCCTCCGAACGAACCAGAACTACCGCTACACCTGGATGGGCCAGGTGGTCAGTGAAGTGGGCGATCACTTCAACACCATCGCCGTCTTCAGCCTCATCCTCGCCCAAACCAACTCCGGCCTCGCCGTCGCCGGCGTCATGCTCTCCCGCGCCATTCCCATGCTGCTCGCCGGCCCCCTCGCCGGCGTCAGTCTCGACCGCTTCAACCGCCGCCAGCTCATGATCTGGAGTGACCTCGTCCGCGCCGTCCTCGCCGGCCTCTTCGTCTTCGGCGTCCCCCTCGGCCGCAGTTGGATCATCTACGTCCTCAGCGCGCTGATGATGGCCGCCTCCCCGTTCTTCACCAGCGGGCGCGCCTCCATCCTCCCCGCCATCGCCACCAAGGACGAACTCCACACCGCCAACTCCATGACGCAGACCACGCAGTGGACCACCACCGCCATCGGCTCCTTCCTCGGTGGCTTCAGCGCCGAAGTCATGGGGTATGAAATCGCCTTCTTCCTCAACTCTCTGTCGTTCCTCTTCTCGGCCCTCTGCATCAGCAAACTCAGCGTTCCCGAAGGCGCCTTCGTCGCCAAACGGAACACGCTCGATGAAACCAAAGTCGTCAAACCCTGGCAGGATTACAAAGACGGCCTCAAATACATGCGCTCGATTCCGCTCCTCGCCGGCCTCGGTTTCGTCAGCGTCGGCTGGGCCTCCGGCGGCGGCGCCGCGCAGATTCTCTTTCCCCTCTTCGGCGATCGCGTCTTCCACCGTGGCGCCATGGGCACCGGTCAGCTCTGGGGCTCCGCCGGCCTCGGCCTCGTCATCGGCGGCATCTTCGCCCACCGCCTCATGCCGCGGCTCAACTTCGCCCAGTACAAGAAAACCATCTCACTCGCCTACCTCGTCCACGGCGCCTCCTACGTCTGCTTCGCCCTGGCGGAGCCCTACTGGCTGGCCCTGCTGATGATCGGACTCTCCCGCGCCGCCGTCGCCGTCAGTTCGGTCATGAACTTCACCCAGATCCTCCGCATCGTCCAGGACGAGTACCGCGGCCGCGTCTTCGCGACTCTGGAAACGCTCACCTGGGGCGTCATGATGCTCTCGATGACCGCCGCCGGCCTCGCCAGCGATCACGTCAATACCCGCTGGATCGGCGTCGCCAGCGGTGTGCTCAGCGGCACAACCGCCCTATTCTGGTACTGGGGCGACGTCACCGGCCGCCTCCCCGAACCCGTCTCGGGCGGTGGTGAAGAAGATGTCGAAGTCCACGGAGATCCGAATGTCTGAGCTAACAGGAAAAGTGATTCTCGTAACCGGCGCCGCCAAGCGCATCGGCCGCTCTATCGCCCTGCGCCTGGCCGCCGAAGGCGCCCGCGTGGCCATCCACTACTCCACCTCCGAAGACGAAGCCGCCCGCACCGCCGAAGAGTGCGGCGGCGCCGAAACCTTCAAAGCCAACCTCGAAAGCGTCGCCGAAATCGAACGCCTCTTCGCCGAAATCGATGAGCGCATGGGCCGCATCGATGGCCTGGTTAACAACGCCGCCCGCTTCACCCGGTTCGATCCCCTGGAAGTCACCGAAGCCGACTGGGACTACATCCACGACGTGAATCTGAAAGCCGTCTTCTTTTGCTGCCAACAAGCCGCCCGGCGCATGAAGAAGCAGGGCGATGGCCGCATTGTCAACATCAGCTCGCTCGGCGGCCTCCGCCCCTGGGCCGATCACGCCCACTACTGCGCCTCCAAAGCCGGCGTCATCATGCTCACCAAGGCCCTTTCCAAGGCCTTTGCCCCCCAGATCACCGTCAACTCCGTCGCCCCCGGCGTCATCCCCTTCGGCGAATGGAACGACGCCATGACCGCCCTCCTCGAAGCCACCCCGACCGCCCGCGTCGGCACCGGCGCCGAAATTGCCGACGCCGTCGTCTACTTTTTGCGCGCGTCAAATTTTGTCACCGGACAGATCATGGCGGTGGATGGCGGCCTCTCCCAGAGGTGACAATAGAGGGGAGATGCAACGACTCCTCTGTCTATTGATGGCCGCCGCGGCCGCCCACGGCGAAGTGCGCACCGTCACCCTCGCCCAGGCGCTCCAAATGGCGTCCACCCAGAACCCGGAAATCGTCCTCTCCAAGCTCGAAGAACGCCGCGCCGTGGGCGCCGCCAAAGCAGCTCGCGATCCCTTCTATCCCAAAATCTTCGCCGGCAGCGGCCTCGCTTATTCCAGCGGCTTCCCCCTCAGCATCGAAGGCTCCGCCCCGTCCATTCTGGAGGCGCGCGCCATCGCCAGCGTCTTCAACCGGGAAAAACGCATGCTGCTCGAAAAGGCCCGCGCCGAACAGAAAACCGCCGGTGTCGCCACACAGATTAAGGAGGACGAAGTCGGCTACCGCGCCGCCGTTCTCTACGTCGAAGCCGGCCGCCTTGCCGCCGCCGTCAAAGCCGTCAAGGAGCAGATGGTCTCGCTCGAACGCGGTGCCGAAACCGTCAACGCCCGCGTCGCCGAGGGCAGGGAACTGCCCATCGAAGGCCGCCGCGCCGCCCTCCGCTCTCTCCAGGCCAAACAGCGCCTCTCGCGCCTGGAAATCGCCCAGGCCGATGCCGAATCCCAACTCGCCCTCCTCCTCGGCATGCCCGATGCCGACCGCGCCCGCCCCGCCGAATCGGAAACCCCTGTCCCCGTTGCGCTCAAGTCCGAAGGCGATGCCGTCGTCGCCGCCCTTCAGAACAACCGCGAAATCCGGCGCCTGGAAAGCGTCATGGTCGTCAAAGGGTTCGAACGCAAGTCCTACGAAGCCGCCCGTCTGCCCCGTCTCGATCTGGTCGCCCAATACGGACTCTTCTCCCGCTTCAACAACTACGACAAGTTCTTCAACCGCTTCCAACGCCACAACGGCCAATTCGGCGTGTCGATCCAGATCCCCATCCTCCCCAGCCTCGCCGCCCGCGCCCAGAAAGAAATCGTCGACGTGGAACTGGTGCAACTCCGCACCCAGCTCAGCGCCGAACGCGGCCGCTCCTCCGCTCAGGCCCGCAAAGCCTGGGCCGAAGTCACCGCCCAGGAGACCAGTGTCGAAGTGGCAAATCTGGATCTCCAGGTCGCCCGCGAACAGACCTCGCTCCTCCTCGCCCTCTTCGATGAAGGCCGCGCCACCCAGAAACAGCTGGAAGAAACTCGTCTGGCGGAAAACGAAAAGTGGATGGCCCTCTTCGACGCTCGCTTCGCCCTCGACCGCGCCCGCCTCGATCTTCTGAAGGAAACCGGAACGCTCGTCGCGGCTTTGCGCAACTAACTGGGGCGACGTGGGTTATATTGGTGAATTCATGCGAGCACTTCGACCGATCTCGGCATTAAGTATTTTTGTTTCCATGGGGTTGTGGGTTGCCCCCGCGGCCACCCTCGGAACGGTGATCAACGTCACCGGCGGCGCGGGCGATCTCGTCCTCGACAACAACCGCAATCTGCTCTATCTCGTCCGTTCGCAACCCATCAATCGTATAGAAGTCTTCTCCACTACCCAGCGCCGCGTCATCGCCACCATTCCCACCGATGCCAATCCGCTGGCCGCCGCCCTCTCCCCCGATGGCAACTTCCTCTACGTCACTTGCTACGACGCCGCTTCCATTAACGTCATCGACACCCGCCCCGCTACCCCAACGATCGTCCGCAAGGTCAGCCTTCCGGCCCGCCCCGAAGGCATCGCCGTTGGTGCCGATGGCCGCGTCCTGATAACCACCATCGGATCCGGCGCCGGCAATCTCTTAAATACCCTGCTCATCTTCGACCCCTCCATTACCGACACCCAAAGTCTCGCCACCGTCCCCGTCGCCCCGCCCCCGCCGCTCCCGCCCACCCTGCCCGCTCCCAGCGGTCGCACCTTCCTCGCCAATCGCAGCCAGTTACTCGCCACCCGCGATGGCTCCAAAATCATCGGTCTCAACGCCTACCAGGCCACCAATCGCGTCGTGTTCGTCTACGAAGCCGCCTCCGGCAGCGTCCTCCGCAGCCGGATCGTCGGCGACCTTTCCACCGTCCTCTCCATCGCCCCCGATGGCTCGAAGTTCATGGTCGGCCTGCGCCTCTTCGATACCGAAACCCTGGCTGTGCTCGCCCAGCAGAACGCCGCCAACGCCCCCTTCCCCCTCTCCTCCAACATCACCGCCCAGGGTTTCGCCACCGTTGGCCAACAGTTCAATCTCCAGGCCAACCAGGGCGGCAGCATCTTCTCCAACGACGGCGCCACCGTCTACTCCGCCTTCAACCTCGCGCCCATCCAGAATCCTCCCGCCCGCGCCAACGTCTCCCAGTTGCTCCTCAACGATTCCGACAACCTCTCCATCCTCGACGGCATTCAGCTCCCCGAAAACCTCGCCGGCAAGATGGTCATGTCCTCCGATGGCTCCAACCTCTACGCCCTCTCCGAATCCGGCTTCACCATCATTCCGCTTGATCAGGTCACCCGCAATCCGCTTCTGCAGCCCTCCACCGGCGTCGTCCTGCTCGCCAGCGATCAGTGCAACTCCGCTCCCGAAGGCACCCGCTCCACCGTCAATCTGCTCAACCTCGGCCGTGCCCCGGGCGCCGTCACCGCCACTGCCACCTTGCTTCAATCCCTCGGCGGAGTCGCGGTCCCCGGTCTCGGCGTCGGGGGCGGCGGCATCATTATCGGCCCCGGTGGCGGCGCCCCTGGCGGTGGCGTAATCATCGTCCCGCCCACCGTTCCCATCCCCGGTTTACCGACCATTCCCGGCTTAAACAATGCGCAGCAGGTCGTCACCCAGACCGCCCCCTCCCTCCGCGTCCTTCGCAACGGCCCCGATACAGCCTTCGAAATCGCCTACAACTTCACCAACTCCCGCTCACTCGGCACCCCGGCCGCTCACGACTTTCTCATCACCTCGCCCCAGGCCGTCAACCTCCCCGCCTCCATCCGCGTCTTCCAGAACTCCCGCAATACCGAATCCCGCGGCGATCTCATCCCCGTCCAAACGGCCATCTCCCCCAACGAAGCGCTCACCGACATGGTGGCCGACGCCACCCGCAATCGTCTCTATATCTCCAACTCCGGCATGAACCGCGTCGAAGTCTTCGATACCCGCGCCAAACGATTCCTTGCTCCGATCAAAGTTGGCCAGCTCCCCCGCTCGCTCGCCATGTCGCCCGACGGCGCCACGCTTTATGTCGGCAACTCGGGCGGGGAGTCCATCAGCATCATCGATCTCGATCAACTCCGCGTCACCGGCCGCGTCAAATTCCCCGCCATCCCCTTCAACGGCGCCACCGCTGTCATCTCGCCCTCGCTGCTCGCCGTTACCCAAAATGGTCTCCAGATCCTGATGAGCAACGGCACCCTCTGGCGCGTCATCGGCGACGAGGCGCTCCCCCGCCGGGTCAGCCCCGTCATCGGCACCGCCACCATTCCCGCCCCGCGCACCATGGTCGCCACCCCCAACGGCGAATACATGCTCCTGCTCGCCGGCAACGGCAACGCGTATCTATACGATGCGCTGGTCGATGACTTTGTCGCCGCCCGGCAGGTGGCTACCGCCCCCATCCAGGGCTACTTCGGCCCCGTCAGCGCAGGCCCTCGCGGTCAGTATTTCCTCGTCAACGATATCGTTCTGAACCAGAGCCTCTCCCCCATCGCCGGCACCGGCGGCACCGGAGCCGGTGGCGGTGGTGCGATCCCCGGCCGTCCCGGCGTTCCCACCGTCTCCACCACCCGGCCCGTTTCGGCCGTCTTTGCCGCCTCCGGCACCGTCTACGCCAAGTTCTCCCAACCCGTCCGCGCCAATGCCAACGCCGTCGTCACCGACACCCCGCAAATTGAACTGGTGAACCCCGCCACCGGCGCCACCACCCGCACCGTCGCCGCGCTCGAAGGCCCCGTCTCCACCGTCACCGGTACCGCCCGCGTCAATACCGACGGCCGCACCATGGCCGTCGACGCCACTCTCGAAAACGCCTACGTCCTCACCGCCACCGGCCTCACCATCGTCCCCCTCGTCACCCCCGCCGTCACCGACCGTCCGCAGGTCCCGGCCGCCGGCATCGTCAATGTGGGCAACTTCACCGCCTCCGCCGCGCCCAACGGGCTAGTCTCCATCTTCGGCCAGAACCTGGGCGCCTCCGCCACCGCCGGTACGACACCTTTGCCTCTCACCCTCGGTGGGACTTGTGTCACCCTCAACAACTCCCCCATTCCGCTACTGATGACCTCCACCGGGCAGATCAACGCTCAGATCCCTCCCGAACTCGCCGCTGGCCGCTACACCCTCATGATTCGCTCCGTGGACCGGAAGATCTCTTCGCAAACCGTGCAGTTGACGGTTGCCAAGTACGCCCCCGCTGTCCTTGCCGACCCCACCTCCAAACGAGCCCTGGTCTTCCGTCCCAACGGCGAAGCCGTCTCCGTCAACCGGCCCGCCAAACGCGACGAGCCTCTCGTCATGTACGCCGTCGGCCTCGGTAACCCCAAGGGCACTTTCCGCTTGACCTCCGGTACGCCCGCTCCGGCCGAACGGCTTCTTGAAACCGATGCGCTCGAACTCTACTTCAAGAAGGTGGAAACCGCCGCCGACAAAACGCGCGGCTTCAAAGTACAGGAAGAGATGATCGTCGATTGGAGCGGTCTCGTCCCGGGCTACGTCGGCCTTTACCAGATCAATTTCCGCGTTCCCGGCTTCCACGAAAAGGGCGACAATTTGGAGGTAGTCCTTCGAATTGGGGGGATTAGCAGCTCCATTACCGGGCCTGTTGTACCCTTGGTAGCCGTCGAATAGGGCGGCTGGCCGAATACTTGGTCAAGGAAGATCGGCGATGGCCGATAACGAAGATAGTACTTCTATGAGGGGACGCACTGGGCGGGATTCGCCTAAGAGCGATATCATATTGAAGATACTTTAGTTTGCCGGTAAACCCATGACACGACGCATTTCCATACTGCTCCTTTTGGCGCTCACCCTGTTTGCTACCGCCTGCAGCCCGGAAGCCAAGAAGAAAAAGGCCCTTGACGGGGGCAATAAATATTTCGAGAAGGGCCAGTACAAACAGGCCCGTTTGATGTATCTGAACGCGATCAAGGTAGATCCGCGGTTCGGCGAAGCGTACTATCAGTTGGCACTCACCAATTTGCGCCTGGGTTCCTACGGCGAAGCGCTCGGCAACCTGCAGCGCACGATCGAATTGCAGCCGGAAAATCTCGACGCGCACAGCAAGTTGGCTGACATCTATCTGAATGCCTACGCGTCCAATCAGGCGAAGTACAAGAACCTCATTAACGACATTCGCGATCTCTCCGCGCGCATCGAAAAACGCGGGAAGGGATCGTACGAGGATCTCCGGCTTCGCGGCTTCCTGGCGATTGCCGATGGGAAGGGTGAGGAGGGCTTGGCCTTGTTCCAGGCCGCCGATGCCAAGAAGCCCGATCAAGCCGTCCTTCAGTTGACGATCGCCCGCACCCTGCTTGCCCTGAAGCGGTTCGACGAGGCGATCTTATTCGTACGCGGGATGGTTACCAAGGACAAGACCAACGGTGCCGCCTACGACATGCTCTATGGAATAGCCATGTTGCAGCAAAAGCCGGATGAGGCCGAAAAGATTCTCCGGGAGCGCACCGCGAACAATCCCAAGGATGCGGGCAACCGGTTGCGCCTTGCCGCGCACTACTATGTCCATCAGAAGAGCGCGGAGATGGAAAAGTCGCTGAGCGAAATCATCGCCAATCGCAACGATTTCCCCAATGCCTTTATGGACGTCGGCGACTTCTACTATCGCGTCCGTGATTACGAACGGGCGGCATCCACCTACTCCGAAGGTGCCAAGCAGGATTCGGCTCGCAGCCGGGTCTTCCAGAAACGCCTGGTGGAAGTGCGCGTTGCCCAGAATCGCTCCGCCGAAGCCTTGGAGCTTTGTGAAGCCATCCTGAAGGAAGACAAGAACGATCCGGAAGCCATCGCCATGCGCGCGTCGCTTTGGCTCTATGCCGGTAAGCCCGAACAGATCAGCACCGCCATCAGCGAACTGCAATCGGTTGTGGCCAAAATGCCGGAGAACTTTGTCCTCCGCTACAACCTTGGCCGTGCGCTCATGTCCAAAGGGGATCTGGATTCGGCCCGCGTTCAATTCACCGATGCCCTGAAGTACCGGCCGGATTATCTGCCGGCCCGCATCGCGTTGGCCCAAGTGCAGGTGACCCGTGGCGAGTATGCCGCGGCGCTCAGCGCCTCCAACGAAATCCTGCAGCTTGACCCGGGCAATCAGTATGCCCGCCTCATTAAGTCGCACGCCTTCATGGCGCAGGGTAAGTTCGAAGATTCCAAGACCGTTTTGCTGGAGACGTTGAAAGTCAACCCCGCCCAACGCGATGCCAAGTACCAACTCGGCTACGTTTTGTTTAAAGAAGGGAAGCTCGCCGAGGCTGAGAAGCTCTTCCAGGAAGTCTACTCCCAGAATCCGCCGGATATGCGCGGTCTGATGGGGCTGACGGAAGTCTACACCGCCCAGAAGCAGAACGAGAAGTCTCTCGCGCTGCTCGACGCCGCCATTGCGAAGTTCCCCAAATCCACCGTTCTCCAGGTTGCCTGGGGCAATATCGCCGTCCGTGGCGGCCGCGTTGACGACGGCATCAAGATGTTCCAAAAGGTGCTCCAGGGTGACCCCAAGAACTTCGATCTCCACATGCGCATCGCCGAGTCCTATCGCCAGAAGGGCGATTTGAACAATGCCATCGATACCTGGAAAAAGGCCGGCGAACTGATGCCGAACCATGTGATGCCGTTGCTCAGCCGCGCCATGGCGCTCGATCAGGTGAACCGCCGTTCCGAAGCCGCTCCGCTCTATGAGCAGGTGCTCAAGGCGGAACCTGACAACGTGGTCGCGCTCAACAACTACTCCTTCTATCTCGCCGATCAGGGCAATAATCTCGATCTTGCCCTCACCTACGCGCAGAAGGCCAAGGCCAAGGCCCCGGCGGACCCGATGATCGCCGACACCCTCGGCTTCATCTACCTGAAGAAGAACCTCCCGCAGAACGCCAGTTCGATCTTCGCCGAACTCACCGGAAAGTACCCGAACGTCGCCCTGTTCCACCTCCGCCTGGCTACCGCCTACCTGCAGTCCGGCGATAAAACCAAGGCTCGCCGTGAATTGGACGATGCGAGAAAGTCCAATCCCAGCAAGTCCGATCAGGAAGAGATTCAGAAGTTGGCCGGCAAGCTCGGATAACCGAAGTCACATGGTGCTGAACCCGTCGCGCGTTCTCGTCCTCCTGCTCTGTGGATTGTCGCTGGCCGGGCAAGCGGCTCCGGTTTGGCGAAGGCTCCTCCCTCCCGGGACCCATCTGGTCCCGGCGCGTGAGGCCAAGCATACCTATAGTGTTCTGATTTCCGTCCCCATCCCGGGAGAGCAGCGCTCTCCCGGGATGGCTCGTTTATCGGCCGGCGACGCGGTCGTCGTCGAAAAGACCCTCCACCCCGGCGATCCCGATCTCTACACCCTCATCCACGGCGCCCCCGTGTTGCGCCTCGAACTCGCCGCCCCGGCTGCCGTGCAGATCGTCGATCTAGGTGTCGCCCCACATCTGGAAGCCGAGCCCAACAACACCTGGCAAGCGGCCAATCCTCTGGAACTGGGCAAGACCCTCTGGGCCTCCGGCGACGAAGCGCCCTATATCCCCGCCCAGCTCTCCCCCAAGATCGAGCCCAATCCCCACGAGGACTGGTACCGCTTCGAATGGCGCGGTGCCAAACCGCAACTCGTCTACTTCAGCCTCGAACTGCTCGATCGCGATAACATTCCGGTCGATGTCAGCGTCCACCGCGTCCAGGGCGGCAAACTGCAGGAGTACTCCGAAGGCGAAGACCCGGTCACCATTCCCCACGAAGTCCAGGCGCTCCCCGGTAACAAGTTCACCACCCGGCTCTTCAAAGAACCCGGCACCTACTACCTCCGCGTCAAGCTCACCCACCCCTTCTACCGTCTCCAGACCCGCGTCCAGGACGCCCCGCCCTATGCCGATCCGCGGCAGGCCGTCCAAACGGCGGTCGATTATCTCATCGGCGCCGGGGACTCCTGGCACGCCAACACTCCTCGCCGCGGCGGCCTGTTCGATCGCGTCTCGAGCAACCACCAGGAGACCACTCTCTGCGTCGCCTGCCACGCCACCCACTTCACCCAGCGCGGCCAGCTCTACGCCTACCGCCAGGGCTACAGCGTCCACTATCCGCATCAGCTCTCCTTCCTCGCCGAACGCTTCTATAACAACCCGCGCCCCTTCTACGGCTTTGAAGCCGAAGGCGCCGTCTGGTCGCGTGTCATATCGGCCTCGGCCAACGTGCTCAGCCGCATGTCGCATCTGCTCCAGGTCTACGAAACGGAGCTGACCCGCGACCCGCGCCCGGCCTATCACTCGGGTGTCGCCGGGTATCTCAACATCTATTACAAAGACCGCGCCAAACTCCCCGGCGATGAAACCAACGGCAACACGCCATTGGTCTCCACCTACGAAGTCGCCTGGTACGCCTGGGAATCGACGCGCGATCCCAAGATCGCCGCCCTCATCGAACAGGACCACGAGATCAAAAATACGATCGATCTCTGCTACCAGACGCTCGCCCTCGCCGCCATCGATAAAGCCCGCCACGCCGAAAAGATTCGCAAAAACGCGGAGCGCATTCTCTCGCTCCAGCGCCCCGACGGCCAGTGGTCGGCCCGGTTCGACGAAAAGTCCTTCCCCGCCGAATTCCAAACCGGCCATGCGCTTTGGGCCCTCTACGCCGCCGGCATCCCGCGCGAAAACCCGCAGGTAGCCAAAGGCCTCGCTTACCTGTTGAGCCGCCAGCAGTCCTTCGGCGGCTGGCTCGATCCGCTGCAAAGCTACGAGAACTTCCGCACGCCCTTCCGCGAAACGCAGATGGCCGTGCTCGCGCTCAGCGCCTACTATCCGCAGCAGCCCGAAGCCAATCGCTACGGCGCCGCCCCCACCGCGCCCCTCCAAACCCTCGAAGCGCTGAACGCCATCTGGACTACGCCAGAACCGGCCCGCCTCCGCGAAATCGAAGCGCTCACCACCGTTCCCGAACCGCTCTTCCGCGCCCAGGCGCTCGAAACCCTGGGGCGCCTCGGTCCCGCCGACTCGCTCCCCATCATCGCCGCCCACATGGACGACCCCAGCAAACTCGTCATGCGCGCCGCCGCCTGGGCCATGCGCCAGCTCTACAGCCGCCGCCCGGAACTCGCCTCGACAACCCTCACCACGCTCCTGCAATCCGCCAATGAGCGCGACCGCTGGTCGGCCACCCGCGTCTTTGCGACGCACGCCTCGGCCCTCGCCAAGCGCCCCGAATTCGCTCCGCTGCTCGCCAAACGCATCGCCGATAACAGCCCCGCCGTTGCCATCCAGGCCTCCAAGGCCGCCTGGCAATACTGGTTCTGGACCCCCTCTCTCCCCTCGCGCGACATCATCGAAAACGCCTTCCTCGCCGCCATGGAAAAGCCCCAGCACCCTTGGCTCGAACGCAATCTGAAGGAAGCCGTCTACAACCTCGCCGACGAGAATATCCGCTATCTCTACAACAACTGGGTACCCGGCCTCGCCAAGCCCGAAGACCGCGAAAAGGTCATCCGCGGCCGCCTCGCCGTCGAAGACCGACTCGCCACCAAATTCGCCAAAGCCCTCGAATCAGGCAACCCGCAACTGGTCAAGGTCCTCCTCGCCGGCCTGAGCGAATTCGAACTCCGGCGCGGCGACGTCTACGACCCCACCGCCGACCGCACTACCACCTTCAACGGCGTCTACAACCGCATCGGCAACGACGTCGAACAGATCGTCTTCTTCGGCCCCGCCAATGACCGGATGGCCAAGGCCCTCGCCCCGCACCTGAAGAGCGAAGACCCCGAAATCCGCCGTCTCGCCCTTCTCGCCGGCCAGATGCTCCGCGACGCTGCCTTCGGCGAAGTCTCTCGCCTCGCCGGCCCGCCCGGAGAAAACCGCGACCCCATTCTCGCCGCCGTCAAGGCCGCCCAGCCCAAGCCCGCCCCCCGCGCCGCCGGCGCCGGTGGCAACCGCGCCCGCCCTGGCACCGCCCGCCCCGATGACGACTACTTCCGCGGCTACGTCGAACCGGTCCTCACCACGCGCGGCAAGGACGGCCAGGCCTGCGTCCACTGTCACACCACGCACACCCTCTTTAACGCCACTCTCACCACCGCCCGCAACGTCATCAATTTGGACGATCCCGAGGCCAGCCTCATCCTCGTCAAACCCACCTCCAGCGCCGAATCCGAAGGTGTCGTCAACGCCAGCAAAACCGCCCACGGTGGCGGCGTCCGTTTCGAAAAAGGTTCTCCCGAATACAACACGATCCTCAACTGGATCCGTGGCACCAAACCCTAGAAAACTATGCTTCGCCATCCTGCCGTTCCCTACGTCCTCCCCTTCGCCGTCTTCCTGCTCTTCCTCGGCCTGCAGCCGTACAACCCCCTGCCCGGGCCCATCGAACAGGTCGTCCGCGTCGCTATCCTCACCGCGGTCATCTGGTTCTTCTCCCGCCCTGTACTCGATCTCAAACTCGCCACCCCGGCCCTGACGGTCCTCTTCGGCATCGCCGTCTTCGGCCTCTGGATCCTCCCCGATCTCCTCATCCCCGGCTACCGCTCCCACTGGCTGTTCACCAACTCCATCACCGGAGCCGTCTCCAGTTCCATCCCCCCGGACGACCTCCGCTCCCCCTGGGTCCTCGTCTTCCGCACCCTTCGCGCCGCCCTCTTAGTACCCATCCTCGAAGAGCTCTTCTGGCGCGGCTGGCTCATGCGCTGGCTCGATAATCCGGACTTCGAAAAGGTGCCCTTCGGCCGCTACGCCCACCAGGCCTTCTGGCTCTCCGCCGCCCTCTTCGCCAGTGAACACGGCCCCTATTGGGACGTGGGCTTCCTCGCCGGCGCGCTCTACAACTTTTGGGCCATCCGCACCAAACGCCTCGGCGATTGCATCCTCGCCCACGGCGTCACCAACCTCTGCTTGTCGCTCTACACCATCGCCACCGGCAAGTGGGAATACTGGATGTGAAGATTTTTCTCTACTACATCGGCCGCGCCAAAGACGCTCACGCAAACGCCATCGCCCAAGACTTCATCACCCGCGCCGCCCACTTCGCCCCCTGCGAAATGCGCGAGATCAACCCCGCTAAGTTCGACATCCACGCGCGCCACCCCAACGCCAAGAAAATCTTCCTCGACCCCCTCGGTAAAGAACTCGACTCCCACCAGTTCTCCAAACTCCTCGACACCGCCGCCCTCCAATCCCACGACCTCGTCTTCCTCATCGGCGCCCACGAAGGCCTCACCCCCGCCCAACGCCAACAAGCCGACGTTCTCCTCTCGCTCAGCAAAATGACCTGGCCCCACGAACTCGCCCGCGCCATGCTCGCTGAACAGATCTATCGCGGTTTTGCCATATTGAAGAATCACCCATACGTCAGATAAGCGATAATAATGGGATATGGCCTGGTGGAATCGGAAAGCCCCGAGCGTAACTCCTACCCCTGATGAAGAACGTCGCGTTAAGACCGAAGGTCTGTGGGAGAAGTGCGACGGCTGCGGCCAGATTATCTGGAAGAAGGAACTCGACGAAGCCCAGCAGGTCTGCGTCAAGTGCGGCTACCACTTCAAGCTCTCCGCCGAAGAACGCCTGAAAATGCTCTTCGATGACGGCGTCTATGAAGAGTACGACCGAAATCTCCGCTCTACCGATCCGCTCGATTTCGTCGATTCCAAGCCCTACAAAGATCGCCTCGCCGCCATGCGGAAATCGACCGGCCACGCCGATGCCATCATCGCCGCCGCGGGCCTTCTCCACGGCCGCCGCGTCCAGATCTGCGCCCTGAACCTCCGCTTCGTCGGCGGCTCCATGGGCGCCGTCGTCGGAGAGACCATCGCCCGCGCCATCGATCGTTGCCTCGTTGAAAAGTGCCCCCTCGTCGTCGTCTCCGCCTCCGGCGGCGCCCGTATGCAGGAAGGCGCCGTCAGCTTGATGCAGATGGCCAAGATCTCCGCCGGCCTCATGAAGCTCGACGAAGCCGCCCTCCCCTACATCTCCGTCATGACGGACCCCACCACCGGTGGCGTCACCGCCAGCTTCGCCATGCTGGGAGATCTCAACGTCGGCGAACCCGGCGCCCTCATCGGCTTCGCCGGCCCCCGCGTCATTGAACAAACCATCCGGCAGAAACTGCCCGAAGGTTTCCAGCGTTCTGAATTCCTCGTGAAACACGGCTTTCTCGATGCAGTGGTCCCCCGTTCGGACATGCGCCACTACCTGGCACAAGCGTTCGACTTCTTCTGCGGACCCCTCAAGTGAAACCCCTCATCTCCCTGCTCGCCGTAGCGGCCCTAGCCGCGGATTTTGACGTTTTGATTCGTAATGGCCGCGTCATCGATGGCGCCGGCAACCCCTGGTACCGCGCCGATGTCGCCATCAAAGACGGCCGCATCGCCGCCATCGGCAACCTCGCCGGCAAGACCGCCGACAAAACCATCGACGCCGCCAACCGCGTCGTCACCCCCGGTTTTATTGACGTACATACCCACGTCGAAGGCGCCGTCGAGCTCAACCCCATGGGCGCCAATTACCTCTTGGACGGCGTCACCACAATCGTCACCGGCAACTGCGGCGGCTCCCGCGTCGATCTGAAGGACTGGTTCGCCAAGCTCGAAACCATCAAGCTGGGCCTCAACATGGCCACGCTCATCGGACACAACTCCGTTCGAAGAGAAGTGATGGGCACCGCCAATCGCCTCGCCACCGACGAAGAAATCGTCAAAATGCAGGCCATTGTCGACACCGCCATGCAGGCCGGCGCCGTTGGCTTTTCCACCGGCTTGATCTATATCCCCGGCACTTTTTCCGACACCCGCGAAGTCGTCGCCCTCGCCAAAGCCGCCAGCAAGTACAACGCCGTCTACGCCAGCCACATGCGCGACGAAGGCCACAAGGTCAAGGAAGCCATCACCGAAGCCGTCACCGTCGGCCGCGAATCCGGCCTCCGCGTCCAGATCAGCCACTTCAAAATCGATACGCCCAAAATCTGGGGCTCTTCCAAAGACTCCATCGCCCTCGTTGAAAGCTTCCGCAAGCAAGGCGTCGATGTCGTCGTCGACCAATACCCCTACGATCATTCCTCCACGAATCTCGGCATCACCCTCCCCTCCTGGGCCCTCTCCGACGGCCAAAAAGCCATCGAAGAACGCCTCGCCAATCCCGAGACCCGCAAGCGCATCGCCACCGAAATGAAGAAGATGCTTGCCGACCTCGGCCACGAAGACTACTCCTACGCCATCGTCGCCAACTACGGTGCCGACGCCTCCCGTAACGGCAAGAACATCTCGGAAATCAACAAAGCCGCCGGCCGCGACAAGTCCCTCGACAACGAAGTCGAAACCATCCTCGAAATGATCCTCAAAGGTGGCGCGCAGATGGTCTACCATTCGATGGGCATGGAGGACGTGGAGCGCATTTTAAAATACCCCAACACCGCCATCGCCAGCGACGGCGGCATCCGCGAATTCGGCTCCGGCATGCCCCACCCGCGCAGCTACGGCACCAACGCCCGCGTCCTCGCTGAGTTCGTCCGCAACCGCGGCACTCTAACGCTCGAAGACGCCGTCCGCCGCATGACGTCCCTCCCCGCGCGCACCTTCCGCTTCACCGACCGCGGCCTCCTCCGCGAAGGCTTCGCCGCCGACGTCCTCATCTTCGACCCGGCCAAAGTCAAAGACCTCTCCACCTACCCCGACCCCCACCACTACACCGAAGGATTCGACCACGTGCTCGTCAACGGCGTGCCCGTCGTCAGTGAAGGACAATTGAACGAGGTCCGGCCCGGCCGGATTCTCCGTCATAAAGCAGAATGATCTCGCTCAACGCCGCCGGAAAACGTTTCGGCCCGAAACTGTTGTTTGAAAACGTCACCTGGCTCGTCACTCCCCAGGAGAAGACCGGCCTCGTCGGTGGCAACGGCACCGGCAAAACCACGCTGCTGAAAATCCTCTCCGGCGCCGAAGATCTCGACTACGGCACCATCAGCTTCACCAAGGGCATGTCCATCGGCTACCTGCCCCAGGACGGCCTCTCGCTCCGTGGCCGCACCGTCTTCGCCGAGTGCATGAGCGTCTTTGACGACCTCCGCGACATGGAAGTCGAAATGGAATCGCTCACCCGCAAGATGTCGGAGCTCGACCCCGCCAGCCCCGAATACCTCGCCGTCACCGACCGTTTCCACCGCGTCGAAAACGAATTCACCACCCGCGACGGCTACTCCGTCGAATCGCAAGTCGGCATGGTGCTCGACGGCCTCGGCTTCGCCAAAGAAGACTGGCACCGCTACACCGAAGAGTTCTCTGGCGGCTGGCAAATGCGCATCGCCTTGGGCAAACTCCTCCTCGAAAAACCCAGCCTCCTCCTCCTCGACGAACCGACGAACCACCTCGATCTCGAAGCCCGCAACTGGCTCGAAGACTATCTCAACAACTACCCCTACGCCTTCGTAATGATCTCGCACGATCGTTACTTCCTCGACACCACGGTCAAACGCATCGTCGAGCTGTGGAACAAGAACATGCACTTCTACAGCGGGAACTACGAAAAGTATCTCTCGCAGAAGACCGAACGGCGCGAGCAGTTAATCTCGGCTTACAAGAATCAGCGCGAGCGCATCGAAGCCCTCGAAGCGTTCATCAACCGCTTCCGCGCCCAGGCCACCAAGGCCAAGCAGGTCCAAAGCCGCATCAAAGAACTCGAGAAGATCGAGCGTATCGAAATCCCGACGGAAGAGAAGGCGATTCACTTCTCCTTCCCTCAGCCCAAACCTTCCGGCCGCAACGTCGCCGAGTTCCATGGCGTGTCGAAATCCTACGGCGAAAAGCACGTCTTCTCCGGCGTCAACTTCACCATCGAGCGCGGCGAACGAATCGCCTTAGTCGGTCACAACGGCGCCGGCAAATCCACGCTCATCAAACTCCTAGCCGGCACCGAACCCGTCTCCAAAGGCGAATACCTCCTCGGCCACAACGTCGAACTCGACTACTTCGCCCAGGATCAATATAAAGAGCTCGACCCCGAAGCCCGCATGCTGGACGATCTCACCAGCCTCGCCGGCCTCAAAACCCAGGCCGAACTCCGCGGCCTCCTCGGCTGCTTTCTCTTCAGTGAAGACGACGTTTTCAAACGCATCGGCGTCCTGAGCGGTGGCGAACGCAACCGCTACGCCCTTTGCAAAATGATGCTCCGCCCGTCGAACTTCATCCTCCTCGACGAGCCCACGAACCACTTGGATCTCCGCGCCAAGGACATCCTCTTGAACGCGCTCGAATCCTACACCGGCACCGTCGTCTTCGTCTCGCACGACCGTTACTTCATCGACAAACTCGCGACCAAAGTCTACGAAGTCGGCGATGGCGGCGTCGAAGTCTACCCCGGCAACTACGAAGAGTACATTTGGCGCAAGTCCGGCGGCGCGCAGAAGATGCAGGCCGAAATCGTCCAGCGCCAAGCCCCCGCCGCCGCGGCGCCATCCGCGCCCGCAACGCCCGCCCCGGAAGCCGCGCCCAAGAAGAAAATCAACCCCATCAAGTTGAAACAGCTCCAGGATCGCGTCGTCCAGCTCGAAGCCGACATCGCCTCCACCGAAGCCGAAATGACCGACACCGAAGCCAAGCTGTCCAACTACAGCAACGCCGACGAATCGGCCCGCCTCGGCACCGCCCTCGCCGCCCTCCGCGAAAAGCACGAAAAGCTCCTCGCCGATTGGGAGTCCACCTCCGAAGCCCTAGCCGAAGTCAGCTAGACTCGCAGGTGCTGAGCCGCAAACACCACCCACACCGCGACACCCCCCTCCGGGGACATACGTGCCGGAGGGAGCGAAGCGA
>JBIKOG010000328.1:0-7060 GCA_044358225.1 Bryobacteraceae bacterium
CGCCCCACACCGCGAAACCCCAATAAAAACGATTACTTTCAGAATCGCCAGGCAAAAGTCAACCCCATTTTGACCGAGTTCTGCAAGTCGTTCACAAGGTAAATCAAAAAACTTCAAAATCGATAACCCCAATCCCACCTGCTACCTACAGCCAAAATCAGAAACCCCAAGACACCGGTTACTATACAACTCCCTCATAGAATCGAAGCAGTATGGCACTCCAAAACCATTCCGACCGACGCGCCGAATCCGCCCGGATCAACGGCGCCAAAAGCCAGGGCCCGAAAACGCCCGAAGGCATCAAGAACGCAAAAACCGCCTCCGTCCAACACGGCCTCTACGCCACCCACGACACCCTCGGCCACCTCATCGACAAGGAACTCTACGACGAATTTGTCAGCGAAATGGTCGCCCTCTGGCAACCTCCCAACGCCTACGTAGCCCGGCGTGTCAACCAACTCGTCGCCAACCTCTGGGAAATCGACCGCCTCCTCGCCGTCCGCCGCGAGTACCTCGCCGACGCCTTCACCGGCACCGCCACCACCGTCATCGACATGGAGCTCCTGCTCTCCAGCAAAGGCGACATCATCAACCGCCTCGACGTGCGTCTCCGCCGTCTCAACCTCGAAGTGTCCCGGCTGGAAACCGATATCCTCCGCCTCAAGAAACACTTCGCCACCGCGGGACCGTCCCAAGACTCGTTGAAAACAAACGACGAGCCCGACGAAACCCCGCAAACCGCCGCCGCGCCGCCGCCCGAAACGTCCAACGACGCTCCCGAGCCCTCCGCCCCGGCCATCAACAACCCCGAATTTCCGCCCCCAACCGCGGAAATCCGGCCCATCATGTAACCACAAAAAGCGCGGGTCACACCCGAAGTGTGTCCGAAAATATCCCTAAAACACAGCCTTCAGCGCAAACTGCACCCGCCGCGGCTCAGCCGCGCTGGTGATCGTGCCCACTCCGGCGGCATTGATATTCGCACCGGGGAACCCGAAATTCGCCGTGTTCGTCGCGTTGAACGACTCGGCCCGGAACTGTACCCGAACCTTCTCGGTCACCGCGAAGCTCTTGGCCAGCGACAGATCCACGTTCCGGTTCCCCGGTCCGTCCAAAATGTTCCGGCCCGAGTTGCCATACGTGAACTGCGCCTGCGTCGTAAACGCCGCCAGGTCGAACCACCGGTCAATCGACTGCTGGCTCTTCGGCAGGTTGCCATCCGCGATCCGGTTCGGCCGGTCCGCGCCACCTGCATTCGTAATGCCGCCGCCGCTGTTCACCGTGAACGGCAATCCCGTCTGCAGCGTCAGAATCCCGCCCAGCTGCCAGCCGCCAAACACCAGATCCGCCGCCCGATTGGCGTTCATGAAGGTCTTCCCCTTCCCAAACGGCAGCTCGTAGCTCGCGCTCACAACGTAGTTGTGGCGCAGGTCGGTGGTCGAACGGCCCCGGTTCAGGTTCCGGTCCCACGGCTTCAGCGCGCCCACACCCGAATTGCTCAGCGTCTCGTCCACGTTGTCGATCGTCTTGCTCCACGTGTACGCCGACAGGAACGTCAGCCCCTTCGAAAACCGCTTCTCCACCTTCACCGTCATCGCGTTATAGCTCAGCCGCCCAACGGGCAACTGCCGCGTTACCGACGTATAAAACGGCCACAACCGCCGGCTGGCCACCGGCGTCGGCCCCGGCGCGATGTCGAACGGCAGGTTGAAGTCCACCCCCGCCAGCATCTGCCGCGTCCCGTTCCCGTTGTAGCCAACGGTCAACAGCGTGTCGAACGGCAACTGCTGCTGCACGTCCAGGAACCACTGCTGCGAATACTGCGAGGGCAGAAACTCCTGCGGAATATCGAGCCCCACCAACGCCGGTCCCGGAACCGCCGTCGCCGGCAACTGCACCGCCGGGAACCCGCCGCTCAAGGTCAGCCGCGGCACAATCCGGTCCAGCGTGCCAAACCCGATCTCCACAAAGTCCGGCGCCTGATTCGCCAGCCGCGCGCCAACCTGAATGCTGTCCGGCTGCGCGTAAATCACGCCCGCGCCCGCCCGGACCACCATCTTCTCGTTCGCCTTCCACGCCAGCCCCAGCCGCGGCGCGAAGTTGTTCTTGTCGTTCTTGCAAGCGCAGTCGCCCGGGTTCACCTTCACCTGCTGCAGCCGTGCCGCCGCCCCCGTGTTGGCGAAGTCCGGCACGAACCGCGAAACGTTGTTCTGCACAAACGTCGCCGCGTAGAAGATGTCGTAGCGCATGCCCAGGTTCAGCGTCAGGCGCGGCGTGATCTTCCAGTCGTCCTGGATGAAGCCGGCGATCGTGTTCGCCCACATGTCTTCGCCGTTCTCGTTGCCAATGGTGCCACCCGCCGCCATGCCCAGCATGAACTCCGCCAGCCCGTCGCCGGTCGCCGCGCGGTTCGCCGGGTTGGCCGTAAACTCGCGGTTGAACGCAAACTGCCCGCGCGCAAACCGCGCCGCCAGCCGCGAAATGTTCTGCCGCCGGAACTCCCCGCCAATCCGCACATTGTGCTTGCCGATGTTCTTGTACAGGGTATCGGTGAGCTGGAACAGGTCCATGTTGTTGAAGTTCGGCCAGAAGCTGCGCGAGCCGATCTCGGTATACCCGGCCGGGCTGAACCGCGACAAACCACGGTCGTTCGATCCCGGATTGCTCACCTTCGGAATCCCCTTGATGCCGAACTGATCGAACAGCGACGTGTCGTACGGAATATCAAAGCGCGAGATGATCCGCGAGAAACCGAAGCGGAACTCGTTGGTGCCGGTCGCGCCCAGCGTCGCCGAATGCGTCGCCGCCACCGAGTGGCTGTCGACATTGGTCGTGGTCGCCAAACCGCCATCGGCGGGCAGCGGCAGAGGACCGGGCTCATACCGGTCACGTGTCCGCTTGCTGTAGCGAGCCGAAAAGCGCTGCCGGTCGCTGATGTTGTGGTCGCCCTTGAAGTCGTAGCTGTCGACGTCGTTCTTCTCCGACGGCGCGAAGAAGTAGTTGTTCGCGATGCCCGTCCCGTTGTTCGGCCGCGGATAGAGGTCGAGCAGCTTCGGGAACAGCGGGTCCCAGCGGTTAGCCGGAATGACATTGCCCGGGAACGGCTGCCGCGTGAAGCTCGCCGGCGTGCCAACGGTGGTCGCCGGATCGAACACCGGCCGGATGCGGTTGAAGTCCCCGCGACGCAACTCGTCCACCGGCACCGTCGAAACAAAGCTCCGGCCCAGCCGCGTCCGCGTCCCTTCAAAGCTCCCGAAGAAGAACGTCTTGTCTTTGCGAATCGGGCCGCCGAACGTGCCGCCGAACTGGTTCTGCTTGTACGTCGGCTTCTTGTTCCCGGCGCGATTGGCGAAGAAGTTGGTGCCGTCCAGGTTCGAGTTCCGCAGGAACTCGAACGCCGTGCCGTGGAACTGATTGGTGCCGGACTTGATGTTCACGAACACCTGCCCGCCCATGCGCGTCCCATACTCGGCCGACAGATTGTTCGTCACCACGCGGAACTCGCCGACGGCGTCCACACTCGGCTTCACCGCCTGCGCTTCAAACCCCAGCGGGCCGCCGGAGGCGACAGACGAATTGTCCACGCCATCGATGGAAACCTGTACCTGATAGATGTGCTGCCCGGAAGCGGAGAACCCGCCCTCCCCCTGAGTGCGCCCGCCCCGGCCGGGATTAGTGCCCGCCGTCAACGACGCCAGGTCCAGGTAGTTGCGTCCGTTCAGCGGCAGTTCCACAATCCGCTTGTTATCGATCACCTGGCCGACGGTGGTGGTCTCGGAGTCGATCAACGCCGCCGCGGCGGTTACCTCGATGCTCTCGGTCACGCTGCCGGTCTTCAGCGTAAAGTCGATACGCGCGGTCTGCGAAACGTCCAGCTTGATCTCCGGCACCTCGGCGTTGGAGAACCCGGCGCGCGAGGCCGAGATCTTGTACCGGCCCACCGGCAACGTCGGCGCGGTGTAGAAGCCCTGGTCGTTGGTTGTCAGTTCCCGGCGCAATCCGGTATCGATATTGACCACCGCCACCTTGGCGCCAGCCACGACCGCATCGGTGGGGTCAGTGACCACACCTTGAATCGTTCCACTTTGAGCGAAAACCGCGCACGCGGCGGCTAGAAAGCACAGGACCCGGAGAAGCATCTGTCCATCTTATCGTCTGTGCTTCCCGAAAGGATGAGAAGGAGTCCACCGCCGCCCCTCCGTGCGCCGGATGGCCGGTCTGGCGACGGAGTACCCTGTCCCCCGCCATCCGCGAATGCCGCCCGTACTCGGTGGCGCCGGTCAGGTCACCGCTCGCGCCATCCGCGAACGCTGGCGTCCTAGAACACGTCGAGCAAATGGCCCAGCCGGTCGCGCTTCGTTCGCAAATAGTCCTCGGCGTGCGATTGCGGCTCCACAATCGCCGGAATCCGCTCCGCCACCCGCACCCCGGCACGCTCCAGCGCCGAGATCTTGTCCGGGTTGTTCGACAGAAACCGCACGCTCTCCAGCCCGAAGTACTTCATGATCGCCACCGGCAGATCGTAGCTGCGCAGGTCCACGTCGAGCCCCAGTTGCAGATTGGCGTCCACCGTGTCCGCGCCGTGGTCCTGTAGCTCATAGGCCCGCAGCTTGTTCATGATGCCGATGCCGCGCCCTTCCTGCTGCTCGTAGATGATCAGCCCGCGCCCCTCGCCGCCCACCTTCTCCATGGCCAGTTCCAGCTGCGCGCGGCAGTCGCACCGCAGCGAGTGGAACACGTCCCCGGTGAGGCACTGAGAATGGATCCGCACAATCGGCGGTTCCCCCTCCAAAGAGCCCATCTTCAATACAACCGCCTCCTCGGTGGTCTCCCCGGTATGGCCGACAAAGCCATAAATCCGAAAAGGGCCGAAGCGGGTGGGAAAGTCGGCTTCCGCCACTTTTTCCATACGAAATGCCTGATTTTCCGCCATGCTATCTAAAAGCGAAGATAATCTCATTATACGGCGATGCTAGAGCAGCACCTGGTAATCCTTTTGATGAAGCTCGCCGCGTCGGCGGCGCTGGCGAGTATTCTCGGCCGGTCCAGCGCATTTCTCCGCATGCTGACACGCGAAGAACGCACCACGCCCCAGCGGTTACAGATGGCGGTGGGCTTCGCGGTGATCTTCGGTGGCGGCATCGTGTTGCGGGTTCTTACGCACAATAACTATCAGGCGCTCGACCTGGGGCTGGAGGGCGCGCTGCTCGCCGGCGTCCTCGGCGGCTATGTCACCGGGCTCGTTGGCGGCATTCTGATCTCCCTGCCTGCTTGTTTGATGAACGGAGAATGGATGGCGATGCTCCTTTATGCGGGGCTCGGCGTCACCGGCGGCTTGCTGCGCGATCTGGCGCCGTCGAAAGATGACATCTGGCGCTTCTCGCCCTATCTCGATCTCACGGTCTACCGGCTCTTCCGCGCCAAGTACGACTTCCGCGTCACGCTCTTCCATGGCTTCGTGCTGCTCATGGTGGTCTTTGCCGAGTTCACCCGCTGGGCGCTCAGCCAGCTCCTCCGCGACGACCGCTTCCTCTACACCCTCTACAGCTCCTGGAAGCAGCCCGATTGGCTTGGGATGCTGCTCATCTACTCCTCCACCATCTTCGCCTTCGCCATCCCGCTGAAGATCTGGAACAGTATCCGGCAGGAACAGCTCCTGGGCGCGCAGCAGCGATTGCTGACCGAGGCGCGGTTGCGCGCGCTGACCTCCCAGATCAACCCGCACTTCCTGTTCAACACGCTCAACACCGTCAATTCGCTGATCCGCACCAACCCCGAGCAGGCCCGCACGGTGGTCCGGAAGCTGTCCAATATTCTGCGCCGGCTGTTGCGCAAGGATGAGAACCTCTCCCCGCTGCGCGACGAGATCAGCTTCATCAACGACTACCTGAGCATCGAAATGACGCGGTTTGGCGAGAAGCTACGCTTCGTCAATGAGACGGCGCCGGACACGCTGGATCGGCTGATTCCGTCGATGCTGCTGCAGCCGATCATCGAGAATTCGATCAAGCACGGGCTGAGCTCGAAGGTGGAAGGCGGCGTGATCACCTTGCGCACGCGGGTGAGGGACGAGCGGCTGCACATCGAAATCGAGGATGATGGTGTAGGAGTGGAGGAATCGAAACTGGCGACGATGTTTGACTCCGGGATCGGAGTTTCCAATGTTAACGAGCGGCTGCATGTGCTTTTCGGCGATGATTACAGGATGGACGTTGATAGCCGACCGGGCGAGGGCACGAGGACTCACATCGAGTTTCCTGACCTGAGCGGGCGTAGATAAGATACAATGCCGCAACGACTGTCTATGCAGACTGCTGTCGCCTACAAGAGCGAAAGACTCCACAAAACAATCGCCACGCGCACCAAGCGCGTGTACGATCACATCTCTCGTATCTATCCGGCGTCGACGTACTTCTTTCACCGGAAGGCCCATAAAATCGCGCTGGAGATGAGCGGGCTGCGGAACGGGATGAACGTTCTGGAAGTGGCAACCGGATCGGGCGAGATGTTCCGCCGTCTGGTGAAGCATAACCCGGATGGGTACACGTGCGGCGTCGATCTGTCGCCGAACATGGCGGCGCGGACTCAGGCGCACGCGCGGAAGCAGTTTCCGAAATCATCGTTGCACTGCCAGGCGGTGGACTGCCGTTCGCTGCCGTATCGCGATGGGTCGTTCGACCACATCTTCTGTTGCTATCTGTACGAACTGCTTTCCACCGACGACATCTACCAGACGATGGAGGAGATGCACCGGGTGTTGAAGCCGCGCGGGACGCTGACCTCGATTCTGATCGGCCAGCAGGCGGAGTTCTTCAACAAGGCGTATCTGGTGGCGGCGTCCGTTGTGCCCGCGTTCTGGGGCCGGCAGATGGATCTCTCCGCGCCGGGCATCCTGCAGGAGACCGGGTTCCGCGTGATCAAGGAACACAAAGTCCGGCAGGGTTTCTATCCGTCGCGGATATTGACGTCGGTTAGAGACTGACGCTCGAGGCGTTCGCGAAAAAAAAAAGACCCCCAGTTTTGCTTGGTTGCGCACTACCTGGCTGAGGGGTTATGCGCA
>JBIKOG010000116.1:0-23510 GCA_044358225.1 Bryobacteraceae bacterium
ACTTATTTGCGGTAGGAGCCGTATGCGGTAGTGCCGCTCGTACGGATCTGTGCGGGGGGCGGGTCGTGAGATTCGTCCCTACCGCGACCCAATTTAATGTTCCGCCACCTCCCGCACCGCCTCCACCGCCCGCGCACACGCCGCCCGGTCCACATCAAAGTGGGTCAACAGCCGCAACCGCCCCACCCCATACGCCGAATTAATCAACACCCCCCGCTCCTTCAACCGCGCACTAAACTCCGGCCCGCTCAACCCCGTCCCATTCACATCAAAAAACAAAACATTCGTCTCCGGCGCCCGTTCCACCTTAACTCCCGGAATCGCCGCCAACTCCCGCGCCAAATACTGACAATTCTCGTGATCCTCCCCCAAACGCCCCGCCATCTTCTCCAGCCCAATCAACCCAGCCGCCGCCAAAATCCCCGCCTGCCGCATCCCGCCCCCCAACCGCTTCCGCAACAGCCGCCCCTTATCAATCAACCGCTTCGGCCCCGCCAGCATCGAACCCACCGGCGCCCCCAACCCCTTCGACAAACAGAACATCACCGTATCCACCGGCGCCACAACCGTCGAAACCGGCACCCCCAACGCCGCCGCCGCGTTAAACACCCGCGCCCCGTCCATATGCACCGGCAGGCCCAGCTTGTGCGCCTCCTCGCAAATTTCCCGCAGCGTGTCCAACGGGTAAACGGTCCCCCCCGCCATATTGTGCGTGTTTTCGACTTCAATCAACCCCGTCGGCGCCGCATGCGGCCCCAACGGCCTGATCTGCTCATAAATCGAAGACCAACTCAAAATCCCCGTCTCCGCCACCACCGCCCGCGCCAAACACCCCGTAAACCACGCCATCATCGACAGCTCATAATTCAAAATGTGCGCCCGCGACTCGCAGATCACCTCCTGCCCATGCTCGGTGTGCACCTTAATGCCGATCGTGTTCCCCATCGTCCCCGTCGGCACCAGCAGTGCGGCCTCTTTCCCCATCAACGCCGCCGCCCGCTCCTCCAGCAGGTTAATGGTAGGGTCCTCCCCATAAACGTCATCCCCAACGACAGCCTCCGCCATCGCCCGCCGCATCTCCGCCGTAGGCCGAGTCACCGTGTCGCTGCGCAAATCGATCATAGTAAAAACTCCTGAAAAACGTCGTTAGAAAGCAGAATACCGCGATCCGTTAATCGCACCCGGTCGCCCACCCATTCCAATAAACCCATCCCCAAAAACCGTTCCAACGCCGCCCCATGCACCACCCGATCAGACTCAGAAAAGGAAACCCCTTCCCGCAACCGCAACCCCACAAAAAATCGCTCCTCCAACGAATTCGCGGCACTCTCCGACCCCCGCACAGACCCCGCCGAAACATAATCCGCCGCCAACTCCACATTCTGCCAACGCCGCCCCCCCGCAAACGAATGCGCATCCGCCCCAAACCCCACATACGGCTCCAACTTCCAATACTTCAAGTTGTGCCGCGACTCCCGCCCCGCCCGCGCGAAATTCGAAATCTCATACCGCACAACCCCCGCCGCCTCCAGCCGCGAAACCGCCATCTCATACATCGAAGCAATCGCGTCGTCCCCCGGAATGTCCCGCGCCCCATACCGCCCGCCGTTGTTCAAAATCTCCAACCCCAACCGGCTGTCCTCGTCCACCTCCAGCATGTATACCGAAACATGTGGCGGATCCAGCGCCAACGCCCCGTCCAACGATGCCGCAAACGATTCCACCGTCTGCCCCGCCAACCCCGCAATCAAGTCGATATTAAAATCGTCAATCCCGCCTGCCCGCAGCGCCGCCACATCGGCCGCCACCGTCGCCGCCGTATGCTTCCGCCCCGTCCGCCGCAACTCCAAATCCACGAAGGACTGCACGCCCAAGCTCACCCGGTTAATCCCGCAGTCAACCCACCCGGCAATCCGCTCGGCGTCAAACGACCCCGGCGCCGCCTCCATTGTGGCTTCCTTCCAAGGCCGCCCCGGCACGCCCCCCAACAACCCCGCCAGCACCGGAACCTCCATCTGGCTCGGCGTCCCCCCGCCCAAATAAACCGTGTCCGGCACAAACGGCCACTCAAACGCGCGAATCTCCGCCTCCACCCGCGCCGCGTACGTCCCCTCCAACTCCCGCGGAAATACCCCGGAAGCAAAGTTGCAATACGTGCACTTCTGCGCGCAAAACGGCCAGGAAATGTAAACTCCAGCCATGAATGCTAGAGCACAACCTCTTCGCCCAATTGCGTGCTGATGTGCTGCCCCATCAGTTCCAATAGCGTCACCCCGCCCAGCGTGAACGCTCCCACCGGCTCGTCCCAGTCGAGTTTAAAACTCTTCGAATGGGCCGACACCCAGATCTGCCGCACCGGCGCATTCGGGCTCACCACAAATTTCCCCGGCGGTTCGTCGAACTCCACCGTCAACGCCCCGTTGTTCATATCGGCTTCAAATTCAAACGACTCGCCCGCCCGCGTCAGTGCCTTGAAAAGCGAATCCAACGCGACATCGGCAACCCGGCGAAATGTGGTTTCGTCAATCATCACTTTAGACGTTAACAGATACTTGCGTCTCGTGATTTGAAACAGGCATCTGATAGCCTGTACTAGACGGACCCGGATGGAACAACACTGTATACGGCACGACCAACTCCCAGGCGCTTCTCGCCTGTTCGCGGACCTGTTGTATCACTACGACCGCGTCTCCCACCTCTACCATCACGCCCCCTACGATCCCGATTCCTACCTCGCGGCCGCGAAGGAAATCGTCTACCCTGCCGACCGCCGCGCCGCCATCGTCGCCGCCCTGCGCCAGTCCAACCCCAACAACCCCTCCATCGATAAGCTCGCCAACCCCAACACCGTCGCCGTCGTCACCGGCCAGCAAGTCGGCCTCTTCGGCGGCCCGTTGTATACAATCTTCAAGGCCCTCGCCGCCGTCAAACTCGCCAAAATTCTCTCGGACCGCGGCACCTGCGCCGTCCCTGTCTTCTGGTTCGCCACCGAAGATCACGACCTCGCCGAAATCAACGTCTCCTGGGCCTTCAATGCCGCAGGCACCCCCGAAAGCTACACCACAAAATCCGTCAACCCCATCAACGGCCCCGTCGGCAACATCCCCCTCCGCGACATTCCCCTGGATGCGGTACGCCAGACGCTGATCGGCATGCCCTACGCCGACGAAGCCATGGCCCTCGCCGAATCGGCCTATAAAGATGGCGCCACCTTCGCCACCAGCTTCCGCGCCTTCGTCGAAACGCTGCTGAAGCCCTACAACATGATCTACCTGGATCCCCTCGATCCAGCCATCCGCCAGATCGCCGCGCCCTTCTTGAGCCGCGCGTTAAGCCTCTCCAAAGACCTCGTCGCCCAAGTCCAAAAGCGAACCCAGGAACTCGAAGCCGCCGGCTACCACGGCCAAGTGCATCTGGAATCGAACGCCTCGCTCCTGTTCACCCTGGAAAACGGCAAGCGCGTCGCGCTCAAGCGCACCGGCGAAACCTTCAACGATCGCACCCTCGCCGACCTGCAATCCAAGCCCGAACTGCTCAGCCCCAACGCCATTCTCCGCCCCGTCATGCAGGACTACCTCCTGCCCACTGTCGCCTACCTCGGCGGCCCCGCGGAACTGGCCTACTTCGCCCAAAGCGAACCGCTCTACCAAACCCTCCTGGGCCGCATGCCCGTCGTCGCCCACCGCGCGTCGTTCACGCTCTATAGCCACCGCGTCGCCAAGATCGCCAAGCGCTACCAGCTCGCCCTCAAGGACATCGCCGTCCCCGACGTCACCCTCCGCGAACGAATGGCGCGCCAGCTGGTCCCGGAAAACATCACCGGCCAGTTCGCCTCCTCCCGAGCCACCATCGAAGCCGAACTGAAAAAGCTCTCCGCCTCCGTCAAAGGCTTCGACCCCGGACTCGATAAAGTCTTCGAAAAAAGCAGCGCCAAGGTGCTCTACCAGATCGGCAAAATGGAGCAAAAGACCGCGCGCGAAGCCATGCGCCGCGACGCCCGCGCCACCGCCGACGCCGAGTACCTCCACAACGCCATCTACCCCCACCGCCACCTGCAGGAGCGCATGTACGGCATCCTCCCGTTCCTGGCCACCTACGGCATGGACCTGGTCGAACGCATCTACGAATGTGTCGAACCCACCTGCCCCGATCATCAGGTCTTAACCGTCGACTGATAGAATGGCGCCATGCGCCCCAACGCCGTAAAGCAGGCCCTTGCCGAAGGAAAGACCGTCCTCGGAACCTCCTACGGGCAACTCCGTGACCCCGAAATCGCAAGGCTCTTAAAAGCCGGCGGCTTCGACTACGTCTACCTCGACGGCGAGCACGGCGGCTTCGGCATCGAAACGATTCAGGACATCTGCCGCACCGCCAGCCTCTGCGGCCTAACGGTCTTCACCCGCGTGGCCGACATGCAATACGCGCTAGTCGCGAGAGCCCTCGACTGCGGCTCCGACGGCGTAATCTTCCCCCGCGTCGAATCCCCCAAGCTTTTGGAAGAAGCCGTCAGCTGGTGCAAATTCCCGCCAGTCGGCATCCGCGGCTTCGGCCTGACGGTGATGCAGTCCAATTACGAACCGCAAACGATCCCCCAGATGATCGCCCACCGCAACGAAAACGGCATGGTGATCCTGCAGATCGAAACGGTGAAGGCACTGGAAATACGCGACGAACTGCTCAGCGTAAAAGGACTCGACGTAGTCATGGTCGGCCCCGTCGACCTATCGATCTCCCTGGGAATCCCCGGTGAATTCGAACACCCAAAATTCCTAGCCGCCCTGGACCAAATCCGGGACACCTGCGAAGCTAAAGGCATCGTCCCCGGCATCCAGTGCCGAGGCGTAGCGTTGAGCAAGGCCTGCAAGGAGCGAGGCTACCGGTTCCTAGGAACCAGCAACGAGTGGAACCTCCTCCTCGAAAAAGCCCGCGAAACCACCACCGCCCTCAAATAATTAGTGCCAAGCACCAATTTAATCTTTCGGCCGTATTCGTTCCGTTAACCCCAACAAAACAAACACCACCCAAAATTAGTGCCAGGCACCAATTTAATGAAACTCCCCATCGTCTACCTAGCCCGCCACGGCGAAACCGCCTGGACCCTCACCGCCCAGCACACCGGCCTCTCCAATATCCCCCTCACCCCCAACGGCGAGTCCGAAGCCGCCCGCCTCGCCCCCCGCCTCGCCGAAATCCAGTTCGACAAGGTCTACACAAGCCCCCTCCAACGCGCCCACAAAACCTGCATCATCGCCGGCTACGGCGACGTCGCCGAAGTCGACCCCGACCTCGTCGAATGGGACTACGGCGCCTACGAAGGCCTCCGCTCCCCCGAAATCCGCGCCCAAAATCCCAACTGGAAACTCTTCCGCGACGGCGCCCCCAACGGCGAATCCGTCGAAACCATCTCCGCCCGTGCCGACCGCGTCGTCCACCGCCTCCGCCAAGGCCCGCCCGTCCAATTGGTCTTCTCCTCCGGCCACTTCCTCCGCGTCCTCGCCACCCGCTGGGTCAACCAACCCATCGGCCTCCACTGCCTCAGCTTCCTCCTCAGCACCGCCAGCCTCTCCGCCCTCAGCTACGACCAAAATCTCGACCGCCCCGTCGTCTCCCTCTGGAACGACACACACCATCTAAAATAAAAGGGATGCCCAACCCCACCTCGCTCCCCGCCTGGCAAGCCCTGCAAGCCCACCACGCCGAGATCAGCAAAACCCATCTCCGCGACCTCTTCGCCGCCGACCCCACCCGCGGCACCACCCTCACCGCCGAAGCCGCCGGTCTCTACCTCGACTTCTCCAAAAACCGCATCACCGCCGAAACCATCGGGCTGCTTGTCCAACTCGCCAACGAATCCAACCTCCGCGCCCGCACCGAGGCCATGTTCACCGGCGAAAAAATCAATACCACCGAAAACCGCGCCGTCCTCCACACCGCCCTCCGAGCCCCCAAAGACAAAACCATCACCGTCGACGGTCACAACGTAGTCCCCGACGTCCACGCCGTGCTCGACGCCATGTCCGCCTTCGCCATCAAGGTCCGCAGCGGCCAATGGCTCGGCCACACCGGCAAGCCCATCAAGAACGTAATCAACATCGGCATCGGCGGCTCCGACTTGGGGCCCGTCATGGCCTACGAGGCCCTCAAACACTACTCCGCCCGCCACCTGCATTTCTACTATGTCTCCAACGTCGACGGCACCGACCTCGCCGAAGCCGTCCTCGGTCTCGACCCCGCCGAAACCCTCTGCATCGTCAGCTCGAAAACGTTCACCACAATCGAGACGATGACCAACGCCAGCAGCGCCCGCCAGTGGCTCTTGGCGACGCTGAAGGACCCCGCCGCCGTAGCCAAGCACTTCGTGGCCGTATCGACGAACGCCGCCGAAGTCTCCAAATTCGGCATCGATACCGCGAACATGTTCGGCTTCTGGGACTGGGTAGGCGGCCGCTATTCCATGGATTCCGCCATCGGCCTGTCGACCATGCTCGCCATCGGCCCCGACAACTTCCGAGCGATGCTGAGTGGTTTCCACGAAATGGACGAGCACTTCCGCACCGCGCCCTACGAAAAGAATCTCCCCGCGCTAATGGGCCTGCTCGGCCTCTGGTACACCAACTTTTTCGGAGTCCACACCCAAGCCGTCCTCCCCTACGAGCAATACCTAAAGCGCTTCCCGGCTTATCTCCAGCAACTAACGATGGAGAGCAACGGCAAGTACATCCAGCTCGACGGCGAGCGCGTGAACTACGACACCGGCGTCATCTACTGGGGCGAACCCGGCACCAACGGCCAGCACAGCTTCTACCAGCTGATCCACCAGGGCACCCGCCTCATCCCCTGCGACTTCCTGTTCTTCTCGAAGAGCCTCAACCCCAACGGCCGCCACCAGGACATCCTAATCGCGAACGTCCTAGCCCAAGCCGAAGCCCTCGCGTTCGGTAAGCCCGACAGTCCCGAACCCCACCGCGTCTTCGAAGGCAACCGCCCCTCGAACATGCTGGTCGCCGACCAACTCGACCCCGCGACCCTCGGCAAGCTGGTAGCCCTCTACGAGCACGCCGTCTTCACCCAGGGCATCATCTGGAACATCGACAGCTTCGACCAATGGGGCGTCGAACTAGGCAAGGTCCTGGCCAACAAGATCGTCCCCGAACTCGAAAGCGAAGCCGAGCCCACCCTCAACCACGATAGCTCGACGAACAACCTGATCCGCCGCTACCGTGCCGCCAGACGCTGATCGGTGTGTCGGCCCGAAGCATTCGAAGCGATATATTTCCGTGCCTTTGAGCGCTACGGCGCCTCCGCGCTGTGGAGCAGTCGGCCAGTGCCGAATCCAACCCGGGAGGATGCGCTGGCCATCACCCACAGCCTGCGCGTGGAAGGCGGTCTCCAGGCCCGCGCTCTGGCGGAAAAGATCGTACGGGCCTGCCTTGCCGTTATCTAGCATCCAGTCGGAAATTCTAAAGCTGCTCGCCTCCTATTGTGCCCCCGAGATCTGCGTCGCCGGCAACGCGCCGTTCAATCGCAACAAGACCCGGAACCCTTTGGGACGCCGACGGCCAGTCCACCCGTTGAACTTACTGTTTCGAATTAGGTGACACCTTGTAATGTAATCCGTGTATACTGCTTGGGTCACCTATATGAAAATATATTCAGCTGCTCTCGGCATCGCGTTGCTTGCCTCATCTGGTCTCACCACATTCAGCCAGAAGTTCGACTATCGCCTTCTCGCAACCTCCAAGACGTCAACGATGGAGAAAGAGATGAATTCCGCTGCCGACGCTGGTTTTGTGTTTGGCAGCGTAATGGGTGGCGAGTCTTCGATTGGTGGCAAAGAGGTTCTTGTCGTTATGACGAAGAGCGTGGAGACTCCCGCTGCGAATAAGAGATATGTGTTGCTCGCAACCTCAAAGACTGGCACCCTCCAGAAAGAATTGCAGCAGGCAGGCGACGAAGGGTTCGAATATTGTGGGCAAACCGTATTTGAGTCGGCGTTTGGTGGACGCGAAGTCTCAATAATCCTGGAACGGAATCAGTCAGGAGCGCCGGCGAAGAGAATAGAATACAAGCTCCTGGCAACCTCCAAGACCTCGACCATGGAGAAAGAGTTAAGGCAGGCCGGCGATGCGGGGTTCAAATTCCTCGGAGTCGTCGTTGGGAAAACGGCCTTAGGCGGCAAAGAGGTCATCAGCATTCTTCAGAAGACAGAGAAATGAATCGGTATTTGGTTGCGGCTGTCTTGGGTGCTGCGAACCTACTGAGTGGGCAGGATGAGTTTCTAAAATGGGATGCGAAACGCGCCAGGGAGATCGCTCTGTCCGGTAGGGTGAATGGTCAAGTCGGAAAGAGCCTCGATTTTCGAGTGACTGCGACTGATCGAAGTTACAACTTCAAGTTAAGGGCGACCTGGCTTACGCCGGAAATAATCAGGGCTTTGGCGCGCATCGAGCAGGAATTAAAGGCACTCAGCGCGTTGGAAACACAGCAGTTGGTCGCTGCTGCCACCGCTTCAGGCTCAATCATCGTTCAAGTTGAGATCGACCCTCGGGAAGGATCTGGGATTATTCCATCAGATTGGGTCGCCCTGCTAGGGCCACGTCAACTCAACCAGTCAGTTCCGCGCGCAGTTAGGGGGACAAGCCGTCCCGATCTTCGCAATTTGCCCGCACTCGCCGTCGTGCCGCCGCGAGACTATTCGTATGAAGTGTTTTGGGTGGTCTTCCCCGCCATTGGGCCTGATGGACAACGCCTGTTCGCCCCTGGCGACACGGAAGCTGAGTTGTCTGTCCGCATACAAGGGAAAGTTGGAAAGGTTCGACTGCCCGTTCCGGAATCCATTCGGTAACTTGCCTGATTCAATGTTATTGATTGACTCGGTCAGCTCTACCCCAACACTTCCTTAATTACTTCCCCCTCCACATCCGTCAAACGCATATACCGCCCATTATGCAAGTAAGTCAGCCGCGTATGATCAAAGCCCATCAAATGCAAAATCGTCGCATGCAAATCATTGATCTTATGCGGCTTCTCCACAGCCTCCAACCCATACTCATCGGTGGCACCCACAACGGTCCCGCCCTTCGTCCCGCCGCCGGCCATCCACACCGTAAACCCATGCGGATTATGATCGCGCCCCGACATTCGCTGCGAAATCGGCATGCGCCCGAACTCGCCGTGCCAGATGACCAGCGTCTGGTCCAGCAGCCCGCGCGACTTCAAATCGGCCAGCAAACCGGCGATCGGCTTATCCGTCTCCTGGCAATGCTGCCCGTGGTTCTCTTTCAAGTCCCAATGCGCATCCCAACTCTCGCCGAAGTTACCGCCGCCGGAGTAAATCTGCACCATCCGCACGCCGCGCTCCACTAACCGCCGCGCCATCAGACATTGACGTCCGAAATACTCGGTCGTGTTCTCGTCCAACCCATACATCTTCTTAGTAGCGTCGGTTTCTTTATTCACATCCACCGCGTCCACCGCCGACGTCTGCATCCGGAACGCCAACTCATAGGACTCAATCCGCGCCGCTAACTCGGAGTCATGCGGATTCTTCTTCCAATGCTCCTCGTTTAACTTCCCCATGTAATCCAGCCACTTACGCTGACGCTCCGGCGTCATGCCCTGCGGCGGCTTCAAATCCACAATCGGATCGCCCGTCGGTCGGAATGGCGTCGCCTGATAGGCCGCCGGCATAAACCCGTTGCCCCAGTTCGGCGCGCCGCCAATCGGCCCGCCCCGCGGATCGGTAAACACCACAAACGCCGGCAGGCTCTGGTTCTCCGTCCCCATGCCGTAGGTCACCCAACTGCCCATGCTCGGATAACCCGTCTGAATCGACCCCGTATTCATCTGATACAGCGCCGGCGCATGGTCATTCGAAATCGTCTGCATCGACCGGATGAACGCAATATCGTCCACGTGCTTCGCCACGTTCGGGAACAGGTCCGACACGTCCATCCCGCACTGCCCGTACTTCTTGAAGTCCCACAGCGCCGGCATCAACCCGCCCGGCGTGCCCTGGCTCGGAATGATCGTCTTGCCCGGAATCGTCTCCCCGGCCCGCTTCTTCAGCATCGGCTTCGGGTCGAACGTGTCCATATGGCTAACTCCGCCATAACAGAAGATCGAGATAATGGACTTCGCCTTCGCCGGAAAATGACCCGGCTTCGGCGCCAGCGGAGAGACACTGGCGCCCGAGAGGATGTTAGACAGCGCCAAGCCGCCCATGCCGCCGCCGGCCTTCCACAGTAAGTCGCGTCGAGAAAAGAATCGTTGGCTCATGGGATGTACACAAACTCGTTAATGTTAAATAAGGCGTGGCTGAAATCCACCAGCCCTTGCGGATAACTGTTGATAAACTCAACGGCCTTCGTCACTTCGTCCGGCCGCGGATCGCGCGACAAAGCCAGCTCATAGGCCAGCTTCACCTGCGCCGTCGTATCGGCCCCCGCCTCGCGCTCCAACCGCTGCGCGAAGTGCTTGGCCTGGATGCCGATAAACTCGTTATTCATCAGAATCAACGCCTGCGGCGCGATCGTCGACCGGTTCCGCTGCGCACAGCTCGACATCGTGTCAGGCCGGTCAAAGGTCTCGAGCATCGGCAACGGAATCGTCCGTTTGCTGAATACATAGACGCTCCGGCGATAGGTCGACGGATCGTTTACCGCCTTGCCGTTCCACGTGCGCTTGGAGCTCGATTGGAATAGCACCGGGTCGATGTAGGGATACACCGCCGGGCCGCCAACCGCCCGATCGAGCGTCCCCGCCGTCGCCAGCACCGCGTCCCGAATCACTTCGCCTTCCACACGCCGGCGGGGCATACGCCATACCAGCCTGTTGTCCCCGTCGACCTTCCGATTGGACTCGATATCATCGCTCGCCATCCGGTACGCGGTGGACTTCATAATCAACCGGTGGACATGCTTAATACTCCAGCCGCTCTTCACAAACTCACTCGCTAAGTAATCCAGTAACTCCGGATGCGTCGGCCGTTCGCCCATCTTGCCGAAGTTACTCGGCGTGCGGACGATGCCTTCGCCAAAGTGGTTCTGCCAGATCCGGTTCACCATCACCCGGGCCGTGAGCGGGTTCTCGGGGTTGGTCAGCCATTCGGCAAATCCGGCGCGCCGGAAGCTCGACGTGGCACCGGCCGGCGGGGTGGGGAACTGCCATTCGCCATCGGTGGCGACCGACAGGACGCCCGGCGTCATCCGGCTCCCCTTCTGCCCGATGTTGCCCCGGTGCAGGAAGTAGCTCGCCGGCGCTTCGCGCCCGGCTTCGGTCATCGCCATCGCCGTCTCGAGCTTCGGCTTCTGCCGGTCCAGGTCGTCAAACTGCGCCTGCAGCAGCTCGCGCTTGGCGCGCGCCGCCAGCGGCATTTCGGCAATCAGATCCTCTTCGCGAATGCTCTCCAGCGTCTTCTCCACCTGGTTGGCGTTCAGCTTCTGCCCCTCGGTTCGTTTTTCCGCCGGGGTCGCCAACGCCAGCCGCATGTACTCCGGCAACTCCGCGCGCCGCTTGGCGATGATCTTGTCCCGCGTCGGCTGCTCTACCGCCCGGATGTCCTTCCGGATCGGCTTCTGCAACTCCTCAATCGCCTTCACCGCGGCCTTGTGCTTGGCCAGTTGCTCGTCGGTCGCCAGCGGCCGCTCCTCGGCTTTGGTGCCGAAGAACACGGCCTGCATCCGGTAGTAATCCTTCTGCGGGATCGGGTCGAACTTGTGGTTGTGGCAGCGCGCGCAGCCAATGGTCACGCCCATCAGCGAATTGGCCGTGGTCACCACGATGTCGTCCAGCTCGTCCATCCGCGTCTGCTCGGTCTTGATGTTGTTCTCCACGCCCAGCCGCAGGTACCCGGTCGCCACTCGCGCTTCCACGTTGTTCGGGTACAGCTCATCCCCGGCGAGCTGTTCCTTCAGGAACCGGTCGTAGGGCTTGTCGTTATTGAAGGCGCGGATCACGTAGTCGCGATAGCGCCAGGCGTTATCCCGCTCGCGGTCGTACTCGAAGCCGCCGGAATCGGAGAAGCGCACGATATCCAGCCAATGGCGCGCCCAGCGCTCGCCGTAGTGCGGGCTATCGAGCAGCTTGTCGACGAGCCGGTCAAACGCGTCCGGCCGCTGGTCGGCCACGAACTCCTTCACCTCCGCCAGCGTCGGCGGCAGCCCGGTCAGGTCCAGATACGCCCGCCGCGTCAGAGCCCGTTTATCGGCTTCCGGTGATGGCGTGAGACTCTTCTTCTCCATGGCGGCCAGCAGGAACTGGTCCACCGCGTTCCGCGCCCAAGCCTTGTTCTGCACCGCCGGCATGGCGGGTTTCGCCACCTTCTGGAACGCCCACCACTTCCGCTCAACCGGAGTGATCGGCCGGTCTTCCAGCTTCGCCAGTGCCGCCCGCGCTTCCTCTTCCTTCTGGTCCACGATGTCGACGAACGGGATGCCCCGCTCGATCCAGAGTTTCAGCGCGGCGATGTCGGCGTCATCGAGTTTCTTGCCCGGTGGCATGTGCGGCCCCTCGAGGTGCGCCACCTGGCGGTACAGCCTGCTCAGGTCCGGATTGCCCGGCGACACAGCCGAGCCACGTTCGCCGCCCTTCAGAATCGTCTCCGCCTTGCGCAGGTCCAGCCCGGCGTTCTTGATCAGCCCGCCGTGGCAGGCCACACAGTTGGTGGCGAGGATTTTCGAGGCCCGGACGCCGATCGCGTGCCGATCATTGTTATCCTGGGCACTCGCACAGCCCAGCGTGAGTGCAATAGCGAAACCGAGACGGAAGGATTTCATCACTTGGGACATATTGTATCCGGTTACATAAGGCGTTTGGTGTCGTTGGACGCATTCCGCGGCGCCACCATCGCCTCCATGATCCTGGTGAACAACCCCGGCAACGGCGCCACCACATTCGCCCCGCTGCTCCACGCCCAATGGCACGGCTGGACGTTCACTGATCTGGTCTTCCCTTTCTTCCTTTGGATGGTCGGGATCGCGATGACCTTCAGCTACGCCCGGCGCGTCGAAGAGGGCGCTGATAAGGGCAAGCTACTGTTCCACACCCTCCGCCGCGCCGCCATGATCTTCGCGCTCGGCCTGCTGCTCAACGGCTTTCCGAAGTACGACTTGAGCACCCTCCGCATCCCCGGCGTGCTGCAGCGGATCGCCCTCTGCTACCTCATCGGCTCCTGCATCTTCCTGTATACCCGGTGGCGCGGGCAGCTCGCCGCCATCGTGGCGCTATGCGCCGTGTACTGGATGCTGATGACGCTTGTCCCCGTTCCCGGCTTCGGCCCCGGCGTGCTGGAACCGGTTGGCAACTTCGCCCAGTGGATCGATAACATGCTGCTCCCCGGCCACATGTATTCGCGGACGAAGGTCTGGGATCCGGAAGGCGTGGTGTCAACCCTGCCAGCGATCGCCAACGTCCTGTTCGGCGCGCTCTTCGGCACCCTTCTCCGGCGCAACGATCTGCAGCCCGCCGAGAAGGCCTCGTGGATCCTGGTGGCCGGCGCGGTGCTGACGTTCCTGGGCACGTTCCTCGACCTGTTCATGCCCATCAACAAGCAGATCTGGACGCCGCCCTATGCCGTGTTCACCAGCGGCCTGGCCGCGCTCAGCTTCGGCTGCTTCTACTGGCTGATCGACGTCTGCGGCTACAAGCGCGGAACGGGTTGGCTGACGGTGTATGGCATGAACGCCATCGCGGCCTACGTGCTGTCGGGGATGACCGCGCGGTTGATCGGGTTGAGCGGATGGCGTCCGGACATCTATGCCGTCTTCAGCGGCGCGCTACCGCCTTATCTGGCGAGCCTGGGCTATGCGCTGGCCAACGTCGGGCTGATCTATCTGGCCGTGTGGGCGATGCACCGCCGCGGCTGGTATTTGCGTTTCTAAAAAGGAAACGGCCGGGCTGAGGAGCCCGGCCGTTTGCCGATTCGAAAGGGCGCTGACTACCAGCGACCGCCGCCGCCGCCGCCGCCGCGATGACCACCACCGCCGCCGCCACGACCGCCACGACCACCACCACCGCCGCCGCCGTAACCACCACCGCCACCACCGGCCGGCTTCGGACGCGCAACGTTCACATTGATGTTGCGGCCGTGCAGTTCGGTGCCGTTCAGGGCGTTGATCGCCGCTTCGGCTTCATTGGAGTTGGTCATTTCAACGAACGCGAACCCGCGCGACTGGCCCGAGTCACGATCCGTGACGAGGTTAACGCGCTCAACGGCGCCGTAGTTGGCGAAGATCTGATGGATCTCTTCCTGGGTGGTACGGAAACTGAGGTTCCCGACGAAGATATTGGTCATAACGTGATTTCCTTAAGCTATTACTATCGAACGATCTGTCTTTGGCGAACTTCTCGAAGGGACCTGAGCCGATGTGAAAGGAGCAATAGCTACCGAAGATCACGGAAGGACGAACGGAGGCAGGCAAAGACACCTTCATATTAGCAAGGAATTGATCCAGGTTTTGGGGGTGGTGTCAAGACCGGTAGGAGTACCGGGTTGACTAGTCCTCAGTTGCCCAGGAGGACGGCGCTGGCGAAGGCGTAGACGGGGCCGAAAAAGTAGCCGCCGATCTGCCATGCCACCAAAAGGCCAACGATTTGGAACATCCCGGCGGTTTGGCGGAACTCTTCGAGCTTGGCCGCGGTGGACTCCGGCAGGAAGATGCCGATGGCGGTAAAGCCATCGAGCGGAGGCAGCGGGAGGAGGTTGAATGTCCCCAGCAGGATGTTCAAAAAGAAGGCGATGCCGAGCAGGGTGAGCACCGCGTCGCCGGAGGTCGCCAGCAGGCCTTCACTCGGTTGAAAGAATCCCATGCCGCGACCGATACGAATAGAGAGGCCCGCGACGATGGCGATGGCGAAGTTAGCCATCGGACCGGCGAGAGACATCCAGGCGGCGCGCTTGGGGTACCGTCGTGCCCAGAGCGGGTCGTAAGGGGCGCTGGCCCAGCCCATCATCCAGCCATTCATGAAGAAGGAGAGCCAGGGCATGATGAGCATGCCGAAGGGCTCGCGCTGGATGTGCGGGATGGGGTCGAGCGAGACCTGGCCGCCGTGGTAGGCGGTCGAGTCCCCGCCGCGGAGTGCGGCCCAGGCGTGGCCGGCTTCGTGGCACACAGTGGAGAAGAGGAACACGACGAACCACATGAGGCCGAATACGAGCTGTTCAGGATCGAGCATGTCCTCCTAGGGTAGCAAGGGGATGAGGTCCAACTGTCTGGTCTGACGAGGCCAGCCGGGAGGCTGGTGTCCGGTTGTCGCGGTCCGCGGATGGTGCGGGCGCTGAGTTGTTGTGTGCGACGGGGGCGGCCGGGAGGCCGAGGTCGCGGTGGTGCGGTCCGCGCGGATGGCGCGGGTTGCGGGAGGCCGGTGTCGCGCTAGGGTTGGGCTGGGGCTTGGCGGTCGCGGTTGAGGACTAGCCAGATGGCCCAGCCCGCCAAGGGGAACAGCGCCGTGATCAGGAACGCCAGTTCGTAGTTCTTCTGGTCGAACAGGCGGCCGGCGATTGGCATGATCACCGCTACCAGCGCCGACCAACTACCGGCGCCGAGGCCGGCGAGGAAGGCCGAGTCGCGGAGGCCGAAGGTCGATGTGGCGTAGGACAGGGTGCTGATGATGAAGCCGGCGGCGATGAACATGGCGAAGAACATCAGGGTCATCGCGAATGGCACGCTGGCGGCGTAGGGGACGGCGGCTAACGGCAGCGACAGGAGCATCAGGATGGTGAACAGCGTCTTGTAGGCCGACTGGGTGAAGCCTTTGCCGCCGACGGCTCGGTCTGTCCACCAGCCCCAGGCGTAGTAGCCGACCTCCCAGCCGAGCGGCGGGATCCAGAGCAGCCCACCGAGTTCCACCTGCGTCTTGCCCAGCACCTTCAGGTAGAGCGGCGCGTAGTAGAGCACGAAGCCTAACGGCAGTGACCCGAAGGCGTAGATGCAGGCAAAGGCCCAGAATTTGGGGTTGCGCCAGGAGGGGCGGTTGGCGGTTTCGGCGGCGGTGTGTACGGCCACCTGTTGCAGCTCTTTGCGGCGGCTTAGGATCTGCCACATGATGATCCAGGCGAGGCCGATGGCGCCGGTGAACCAGAAGGCCCCGCGCCAGCCGAAGGCTTGGAAGACCGGGGTCATAATGAGCGGCGTGACGACGGCGCCGAGCGCGCCGCCGCTGAAGGCGACGGCGATGCCGCGGGCGCGCTGGACGGGTTCGAGCGTCTGGACCACCGTGCGCAGACCGCCGGGGAAGGTGGCGCCTTCGCCGAAACCGAGGGCGGTCCGGGCGATGAATAGAGACACGAAGCCGGCGGTGAGCGCGTGGCTGGCCGATGAAAGGCTCCAGAAGCTGACGGCGGCGGTCATGGCGAGACGGAGGCCGAAGCTATCGATCCAGCGGCCCCAGAGGAGGTTTCCAACCATGTAGGCGATGCTGAAACCGCTGACGACCCAGCCGTACTGTTCGCCCGACAGGTGCAGTTCGGCGAGCATGGTGGGGGCCAGGAGGGCCAGCGTATTGCGGTCGATGTAGCTGATCAGGGAGACCAGCATCATGGCGACGGCGGGGATCCAGTTGCGCAAGGTGTGCAAGAGGAACAGTGTACACGGCTCGTCGGCATTGGCGCGCGGTTCGTCGGCAAATCGGGACGGTTCGTCGGAAACTGAATGACCTTTTGGCGGGGCTCCGGCAGGATAGAGCCTGAGGAGACGACCATGAAACACTTTGCGATTTTGATGGGCGCGGTGGCGCTGCTGAGCGCGGAGACGGCGCGGTTCGACCATAAGGTCCGGGACCTGTTCTTCGCCGGGTTTGCCGGCGATAAGGAGTCGATGGCGAAGGCGATGACCCTCTCCGAGGCCACTTTGAAGGAGAACCCGGACCACGCTGAGGCGCTGGTTTGGGCCGGTAGCGGCATCTTCTTCCAATCGACGGAGAAGTTCCGGACGGGCGATATGGCGGCTGGCATGGCGCTGTTCCAGAAGGGCACCGGGATGATGGACCGCGGGGCGGCGCTGGAGCCGAAGAGCATTGGCGTGCGGATTCCGCGCGGGTCGGCTTATTTTGCGGCGACGCGGTTCATGCCGGCGGAGGTGGCGCGGCCGTTGATTGAGAAGGGCCTCACGGATTTCGAGATGGCCTGGGAACTGCAGAAAGACGGCGATATGAGCCATTTGTCGCAGCATTCGCTGGGCGAGTTGTGGATCGGGATTGCCGATGGGAACGCGCGGCTCGGCAAGAAAGAACGGGCGGCGGAGTTCTTCAAGAAGATCCAGGACAAGCTGCCGGGGACGCCGTGGGCGGCCAAGGCGGACCGGTACTTTGCCGATGGGAAGTTGTCGGCCAAAGACGGGAGCTGCGTGGGTTGCCACATGGGAAGCCCGAAAGCGTTCAAGAATTAAGAGAGTGCGGATTACGAGCGAGCATCGGCGTTGGGCGGCCGCGATTGGTGGAATCACCATCGCGGCTTTCGCAATGAGCGCGTGGCTGAGCGGCGGCTTCGGGCGGGGGGACGCGTTTGCCGGGCTGGTGGTGTCGCTGGTGTACACGGTGTGCATCGGCACGCTGGTTTCGGCGGTGTGCGCGCGGACGTGGCCGTGGGCGGAGGGCCGGGGCGCGGTGGTGGTCTGGACGGTGCGATTGAGCTCGGTGCTTTTCGCGGTGGCGCTGGGCACGCTGATCGGGCTGGTGGTGCTGTGGAACCTGCAGTTGGTGCGGGGGCGGAGCTTCTGGAAGACGTATCTGTTCAACTTGCAGTTTGCGGCGTTTATCTCGTTCAGCTTCGGGCTGGCAGTGATGATATACGAGTACTGGCGGGTGCGGTATGAGCAGTCGGAGTTGGAGCGGGAGCGGGCGTTGAAGCTGGCCACGGAGGCGCGGTTGGCGTCGTTGGAGTCTCGCATACATCCTCACTTTCTGTTCAATACGTTGAACTCGATTTCGTCGCTGATCCATTCCGACCCGATGGCGGCGGATGCGCAGTTGCAGCGGTTGTGCGCGCTGTTGCGGTTCTCGCTGGATTCGAGCGAGACGCCGCTGGTTACTCTTGGGCAAGAGATGAAGATTGTCCGGGACTACCTGGACATCGAGAAGACCCGGTTCGGCGACCGGTTGCGGTTTGAGTTGGACGTGCCGGATTCTGTGCTTTCCTGTTCTGTGCCGCCGTTGGCGGTGCAGACGCTGGTGGAGAATTCCGTGAAGCACGTGGTTGCGCCGAGCCGGACGGGCGGGGCGATTACGGTTCGCGCGGTTTGCGCGGATGGCGTTTTGACGGTTTCGGTTTCCGATAGCGGGCCGGGTGTTGGGGCCGGCTCGGTTGTGCCGGGGCACGGATTGGACAATCTGCGCTCGCGGTTGGAGGTGCTGTTTGCCGACCGGGGGCGGTTGGCGTTTGATTCTTCTACGGTCCGGTTGGAGGTGCCGGTTTGAGCTCCTTTTGCGTGGTGGCTGCGCCTGGCGGTTTGGTCTTGCTGCCGGGTTGTGTTAGCGACAGGCTTCGTGGCCTGTTCGCGTTGGTTTGGGATGGTCGCTGCGTGGGGGCGATTGTTGCTTCGGCTCCTTTTGGCGGCTTGGTTGTGCTGCCGGGTTGTGTTGGGGACAGGCTCCCTCGGCTAGCGCCTCGGGGTGGCCTGTCCCCGTTTGTTTGGTTGTGTCGCTGCGTGGGGGTTTTTGTTGCTTCGGCTCCTTTTGGCGGCTTGGTCTTGCTGCCGGGCTGTGTTGGGGACAGGCTCCCTCGGCTGTCGCCTCGGGGTGGCCTGTCCCCGTTTGTTTGGGTTGGTCGCTGCGTGGGGGCGGGTGGGCGATGGGGCTGATGCGCGCGTTTGTTTTGGACGATGAGCCGCTCGCTGTCGAGCGGCTCGTCCGGTTGCTTCGGCAGACTGGACGGGTTGAGATCGTTGGCACCGCTACCGATCCCGTCGACGCTGTCGAATGGCTGGCGGGGCACTCGGTCGATGTCCTGTTTCTCGATATCGAGATGCCGGAGCTCGATGGCTTTGGTGTGCTGGAACGGCTGGATTCGCAGCCTTATGTTGTCTTCACCACCGCCTACGACCGGTATGCGCTGCGGGCGTTTGCGGTGCATTCGATCGACTACTTGTTGAAGCCGGTTGAGGCGGCGGGGTTGCACCGGGCTCTGGATAAGCTGGTCCGGATCCGGTCGGGCGCGGAGCCGGCGCCGGATCTGCGGGGGGCGATCGCGGCGGTGTTGAAGTACCCGACTCGGTTGCCGTCGCGGGTGGGGGACCGGATCGAGTTTGTGGAGCTCGATGGGGTCACTCATTTCTATGCCGAGGACAAGCTGACGTTCGCGGCGACGGTGGCCGGGAAGGCGCATGTGATCGACGCCACGGTGACGGAGTTGGAGACGCGGTTGGACCCGGAGAAGTGGGTCCGGGTCCACCGGTCTACGTTGGTGCACCTGCCGTTTGTGCAGGAGGTGCATGGGTTCTTTGGCGGCCGGCTGGTGGTTCGGCTGAAGGATCAGCGGCGGACCGAGTTGGCGGTGGCGCGGGAGCGGGTGGCGGCGCTTAAGACAAAGCTTGGATTATGAGCTGCTCCATGCGGTCGCGGTATTTGGTGGCGTAGACGTCGACGCCGGAGATGCGTTTGCCCATGTTGCGGATGGCTTTGTCGGGGTCGCCGGTGAGGGCGAGGTAGTTGGTGGCGCCCTCGCTGTGGAGGCGAATGGCTTGGGCGGCGATGATGAGATCGGTCTCCTGGAAGAGGCGGTCCCAGTCCTCGTTGGAGGTCGCGTAGGCGATGTTGTCGGGCGTTTGGCCGGCCCAGCGGGCCTGGTAGAAATCGATGACGTTGTTGTCGCCGGTGTAGGCCTGGATGTACTGGATGATTTTGACGTAGTTGCCGCGGGTGGTGGTTTGGATGAAGCCGCGGCCGCGGAACTTCATAAAGTCGGCTTCCATGACGTAGCCGGTGATGGCGGCGTTGTTATCGAAGGGGACGTCGCGGGGGTAGGCGGGGCCGGCCCAGCGGGCGTCGGTGGTATTTCGGAGACGGGCGCCGAGGGGCTTGTCGCCGTGGGCGGCGTTGAAGACGGCGTTGCGGAAGCAGACCTGGGCGGTCTTGTTGGCGGGCAGGGTGTTGTAGGACTTCTTGATGCCGGGGATGGCGTCGAAGAGGTAGGTCAGGGCGGGGAAGCCGGTGCGGCCCATGCGTTCGGCGACGGGTTTGAAATCGGCGCGGCATTCGTTGGCGAAGATGCCCATGAGGCTGAGGAACTGCAGGGGCGTGGCGGTGGCGCCGGTGAGGGTGCCGATGTTGTTCCAGAAGGCGTGGAAGCCGACCTGGTTGGCGGGGGTGTCGAGGACGGTGACGCCGGCCCAGGCGCCTTTGCCGGCGAGGTTTTTGTTGAACCAGGTGAGGTAGTGGGACTTGAGGCGCGCCTGGCACCAGTTGTCGACGTCTTCGGCGAAGGTGAAGGTCGCGGTGTTGAGGGCGTCTATTTGGGTTTGGGTGATTGCGGGCATAGCTGTCTCCTTGTTGTCTTAGCGTGAGTTTAGTTGATTTGGGGCCATTGGAGGTGGCCGGGATTTTCGTCCGTTTGCGGGTTGTGTTGCTGATGGCCTTTCCTGTTGGCCGGCCTTGCCTACCCGAATCGTCGAGACACTTCGGGTAGGGGCATTGGAGGTGGATTTTCGGTTGTCAAATATCGGGTGCCCATGGGCGCGATGGGGTTAACCAAGACGCTTGGGGCGGGTTATTTTGTTTCGTTTGCGGGTAGGGAGGTGTTGTTTTGCCTCCTTGCTGTTTATCCTTCTGTCTCCTGTCCTTCTGCGGGGTGCGTCGCGTCTTTGGGGGACACGTCTGCCGTTTCGGACTTGGGCGGTTTTGTTGGTGTTTCTGCCCGTCATGTCCCCCAGTGGGGGCTGTGTTTTCTCCGATCCTTCTGCCTGTCGTGTCTCCCCCGGGGGCTGTTTTCCTCGTTTGTTCTCTGCCCGTCGTTTCCCCCGTTGGGTTAGAAGATGGGCTTGTCGATGAAGCCGTAGATGGTCTTCTTTGTGGAGGCGGCGGGGCTTAGCTCCGGCGTTTCGCGGGTGGCGGCCCAGGCGGCGAGCGCGGCGGCGAGGGTGAGGTCGTCGTGTTCGCCGCTGGCTCCGGGATGGGTGTTGGTCCGGGAGAGGCTGAGCAGTTCGTTGTGCCATTGGGCCGCGTTGGGCATGGCGGCCGGACATTGCAGGCAGCCGGTGGCAATCATCTGGATGAGGCGTGTGACGAGGTCGCGGCGGGGGACGCCGTAGTAGCCGCCTTTGAGCCTCGACACGCCGGTGCCGCTGGTGATCATTACCGGGGTGATGGTGAGGTTTTCGGGCGCCGAGGCACGGAGCAAATCGACCATGGGGCCGCCGGGGCCGCCGGCGTCGACCACGAGTTCGATTTTCGCGGGGACGTGGGGCGTGCGCTGGCGCTGTAGTTCGTTGATCTGGCGCACCCGTTCGGCGATGATGAGCGGAATGTTCTGGTAGCCGGTGCTGAGCGGGAAGCGCTCCATGGAGCGGACCGTCAGGATGGGCGCGAACTTATAGCCGTACGTTGTGTAGCAGCGGCCGAGGCTCTTCCATTCGAGATCGTTGATGGCGAGGGCGGAGTGGTCCTGACGCTCGCCGAGGTCGAGGCCGAGGTTCCATTTGGGCGCGGGGACCGGGCCGTAGGGGTGGTTGAAGAGACGGACGGCGGGTCCGTCGAAGATCTGGTTTTGTGACATGGAGAGAGGCTCCTTTTGTTCGGGTTATCCTTGCGCGGCGGGCAGGGAGGGCTTCGGTCCCGCCTTCGCCCTGCGGGCTTCGGTGGGCAAGCCCCGGTCTTGGTTCGACCGGGGGGCTTCAGACTGACAGTCCGGAGGCCGAGGGTTATTTGTTTACGTCGTCCGGCTTTTTGGGGGCCGGGACGTGGTCGTGAAAGAGTGGCGGAAAGTACCACTGGTCGATGTCGGTGCGCATCATGCGGTTGATCATTTCCATCGTCACCAGCCTGTCGGCTGGCTGGATGAATTCGCAGAGGAAGTCTTGGCGATACTTGATCGGGTCCGCTGCTTTTTGCATTTCCAGATAGTCAGGGTCTATCTCCGGGCAGTCGGTGACTGGGGAGAAGATTTTGGTCCAGCGCTTGTCCGGGCTGTGCCAGATGTTGAAGAAGAATCCGACCTGGCGGCGCGGGGTGCTCATTAGCCAGATTGCGCCTCTGGTTCTTGATACGGAGGCCGATACGGACCAGTAGACGTTGTCCTGGACCAGGGCGGCTTCGTCGACGATTAGGACGTTGGCGGTGTTGCCGACGGAGGTGTCTCCGCTGTGGGCTACCGCGATGATGTTGCTGCCGTTGGGCAGTTCTAGTGAGAACGGGAAGCCTAATACCCGCCTTAGCTTGATGTTGAGCTTCGGCAGGTAGCGGGTGGCCCGGTTGATCAATATGGCCGCTTGGTGCTTGGTGCGGCTGAGGATCACGATAGTCTGATCCGGTTTTTCTACTGCGTGGTGGAGGGCTTTTATGGCGATTGTGGTCGTCTTGCCCCATTGCCGGTTGCAGCAGAGGATCAGGTATTTGGCGTCGGTGTTTAGCACTTCGGCTTGCTTTGGGCTGGGGTGGAAGTTTAGCTTTTCTTCGGCCCATTCCGAGGTTGTTTTTGGGCACACTTCGGCTGTCACGACTGGGATTCGGTAGTCGGTGAACAGCGTTGCTAGCATTTTTCTTTCCTTCGTTACTTCTTTCCTTCTGGGTTGGTCGGTTGTTTCGCGTCGTGGGTACACACTCCGGCGCGCGAGGCGCGCCGGGCGAGTATGTCCCCGGAGGGGGGCGTTGCTGCGCGAGGGTTACCTCCTTCGGGCGTGCCCCTTCCTTCGTCCCTCTTTCTCTCCCGCTCTACTCTGCACTCCTCCGCCTTTTCAGGCTGCTCTGCGGGGAGCCGGGGGGAGGTCGTCTTCGATGTCGATGCCTTTGGCGACGTCGTCGGGCGGGAGGACGACGATTCGGTGGCCGGGGAACTCGCGGCGGTAGGCGGCGAGGACTTCCGGGGTCGGCTCGGTGACGTAGACGGTCGGTTCGCTATTCTCGATTTGGGGCTCGGGCTCCTGTGTTTCCAACGGGTTGGCGACGTTGGGGAAATTTTTATTGATGTCGGCGATGCCTCGGCGGAGCCGGGCGATGCGGACTTCGAGGCGATCGATCTGGCGCTCCATCTTTTCGATGGGGGACTTGGCGGCGAAGAGCTTCCGGGCGGCCTGGGCCTGGAAGTATTGGTCCTCGTATTTCTCGGCGACGGGGGCCGGGTGGCTGGCGGCTTCCATGAGTTCGTCGTTCCAGATACAGTTCAGGTCGGTTTGGAGCCGGTCGATCTGCCAGCGGGCGATGGCGATTTGACGGACCATGGCGGCGGCTTCCTGGTTGACGGGTAGGAAGATCTGGGTGAGCTGGTTGATGAGCGCGTAGAACTTCTTGCGGTCCTCGTGGCAGAGGACGCCGGAGTTGGGCGGGACGAACTGGGCGAGGGTTTCGGCGTTCTCGCCGGTTTTGAT
>JBIKOG010000329.1:0-6974 GCA_044358225.1 Bryobacteraceae bacterium
TTCCGCCCTCCTGCGGCAATCCAGAAAGGGCAACGAGAAGCGCCTAACTCCATACGCCCCAACCCAGTAGATACGGGCACTCGAAGTATCAGATCAACTGAAATGCCAAAATCACCCGTATGGCGTCCGCCCCACACCGCGAAACCCCAATAAAAACGATTACTTTCAGAATCACCAGGCAAAAGTCAACCCCATTTTGACCGAGTTCTGCAAGTCGTTCACAAGACTTCAAAATAAAGTTAAACCGCAATAACCCCAACCCCACCAACAACTTCCCCCACCCAGTACGAAAAACCGCACCGTACTGACCCCAAAAATCGCATGCTAGAAGTGGTTATAGGGGGATATTTCCTATGCCAACACTCCAACAGAAGCAACAGCGTGCCGATCAAGCACGCATTAACGGAGCAAAATCCACCGGCCCGAAAACGCCGGAAGGACTCAAAAGCGCGCAAACCGCTACACTCACCCACGGCCTCTACGCCACCGAAGCCACGTTAAAAGCCAGCATCGACCCGGACGCCTTCGAAACCATGCGCCAAAAGTACCACCGCATCTGGCAGCCCGCCGACGAATACACGGCCGAGCGAGTCGACGAACTCGCCCTCATCCGCTGGGACCTGAACCGTCTCCAGCTCGTCCGCCGCAACGAAATCACGGAGCTCTTCGCGCAGACCAACTCCGTCATCGACACCGAAATCCACGCCTCCAAGCCCGGCAGCGTAATCGAGCGCCTCGACGCCCGCATCCGCAAACAGCAGTTGGCCCTCTCCCGCCTGGAGAAGGACATCCTGCGCCTGAAAAAGGAGCTCCCCCCCGCGGGACCCTCCCACAACCCCTTGCAAACAAACATTTCCACAGGGCCGTGCTACCAGGAAACTCCGTACGAGGAAAATCCTAATCCTGGGAATCAGCCGATGCCCACCCCGGAACAGTCCGAAAACGGAGGTCCGCCGGCGCCCAAAATGCCCGACACAGCCCCGCGCACCTAAAACGCCGCCCCCGCAAAACCCCGCCGACACCCGAAGTGTGCCCAAACTCACTGCAAAATCGGGAAAACCAAATAATCCTTCGGCACAAACAAACTCCCCTCCGTCGTCCCCTCCGGCGCAATCCGCCGCAACCGCGCCCCCAACTCCGCCCCCGCAATCTCCCCCCGGAACAACCCCTGGAACGCCCGCACCACCCGCGCCACATCCTCCCCGCTCTCATGCACAAACTCCAACCGGAACTGCGAAATCCCAGCCGACAACCACTCCCCCAAATGCGCGCTCGCCTCCTGCGCCTCCGCCCCGAAAACCGTGTTCCGGCAACCCACATCCGCCATCACCGGATGCGCCCGCCCCTGCCGGTCCCGCAACGCCACCCGATGCTCCTCGCACGGCCGCCCGCAATCCTTATGCGTCGTCCCGTCCGACAAAAACCGGCAAAACACGCAATGTTCCGTATGGAAAACCGGCAAATGCTGATACGCAATCACCTCCACCCGGTCCGGCCCCACCTCCCGCGCCAGCGCCGCAATCTGCGCCGCATTCAAATCATGCGTCGGCGTCAACCGCGCCAACCCCATCTCCAAATACGCCGCCGCCGTCAACGTGTTCGCCGCGTTCAAGCTGAAGTCGCCAACCAGCTCCCGCCCCGCCCCCGCGATCGCCTGCAAAATCCCCGTCGCCCGCACAACAATCGGGCAGTCCAAACTCACCAGAAACTGCGCAATCCGCCCCTCCCCCGGCTTCAAAACCCGCGGACTCGCCACCCGCACCGCCACCCCTTCCGCCTTCACCCGCTCAATCGACGGCCGCAGCCCATACAGGTCCAAATAGTCCAACGTGATCGACGCCACGTCCAGCTCCAACGCCGCCTCCAACTGCTCCGGCGTCCGCACCAACAGGTGCAACGCCGCCACCCCGCCCGCGCTATGCTCCACGTGCGCCACCGCCGCCCGCGCCATCACCGCGCGCTCCAACGGCCTGGTCTGCTCCGCCTGCAACCCCTCCACCGCCTCCCGCCGCATCTGGTTCAACAACGACGCCGGCGCAAACACAGCCCCCGCCAAATCCACCGTCAACTCGCCCAACTCATACGGCGTGTTCCCCAACCGCCCCAGCTGGTCCCGCAACATCGCCTCGTCCAACCCGCGCTTGGAGGCCCGTTCCAACGCCGCGCCCGACCGCACCACGAACCGCACACCCGACGCCAATCGCCAATCCATCACCAACGGCAGCCCCTCGCCGCCCGTGACTGAAACCGCCACCAACTGCTTCGCCACCGGAGCCGCTGGCTCCAAAAACGGCTTCACAACCTTAGCCAAATCCGCATCCTGCGTCCGCCAAACCAGATCGCCCTCGCGAATCCGGTCAAACCGCACCGCGCCATTCCCAAACCGCAACAACAACGTGCCATCCAACTCCGCCAGCACCTGATAAACCCGCCCGCCCTCTTCCGGCTCGGCCGGGCTCCGCCAATCGGCGGCATCAAACACCAACCCATCGCCCGCCTTCAGCGGCGCGATCCCATGCGCCTCCGCCGGTTCCACCGCCACAGCATCCGCGTAAACCCGCGCGACCGTCCCCATCTCCACCCCGCGATGCCGCGGCGCCCGCCCGCGAACCACGGTCTGATGGTTCACCCCGCTCACAAAGTGCGCCCCCAACCCGCGCGAATACACCTGCGCCAACTGAATCTCGTCAAGCGCCGTCAGCCGCGACGCTCGTCCCGCCCACGCATCATCCACCGCCAACCGATACGCCCGAGTCGTCAGTGCGACATAATCCGCGTCTTTATACCGGCCCTCAATCTTCAACGACGCCACGCCCGCATCCACGATCTGCGGCACATGATGCAGCGCCGACAAATCCCCCGGCGAAAGCAAATACCGCGCGTCCCCCAGCGGCTCCACCTGGCCATCGACAACCATGTCGTACTCCAACCGGCACGCCTGCGCACACTGCCCGCGATTGGCGCTCCGCCCGCCCCACGCCTCCGACGAAAAACACTGCCCCGAATACGCCACGCATAACGCCCCGTGGACGAAAATCTCCAACTCCGCGCCGGTCTTTTCGTAGATCGCCGCGATCTCCTCAATCGACAACTCCCGCGCCAGCGTCACCCGCTGCACGCCCAGCCCCAGCGCAAACTCCACGCCCTCCGCGCTCGTAATCGAAGTCTGCGTCGAAGCATGCAGCTCCAACTCCGGCGCCATCTGCCGCGCCATTTTCAGGACCCCGATGTCCTGAATAATCAGCGCATCGACGCCCGCGCGCGTGACCGCAGCAATCGCCTCCGCCGCCGCGTCCAGCTCGTGCTCAAACACCAGCGTGTTGAACGTCAGGTAGCCCCGCACGCCCCGCGCATGCAGCGTCCGCATCACGTCCGGCAACTCTTCCAGCGAGAACCCCACCTTCGCCCGAGCCGAAAAGTGATGCAGCCCGAAATAACAAGCATCCGCGCCCGCTTCGATAGCGGCGTGCAACTGCGGCCAATACCCGGCCGGCGACATGACTTCTGGTTTCTTAGGAGCGCGCACTACCTTCCAGTATCGCGCCACAACAGCCCGACCGCCGACGCCAACGCCAACAACCCCAGGCCAATCCCCGCCAATCGCCGGAACCGCCCCGCGCCCATCGTCACCGCCACGCCCATCTTCAACACACTGTTGGCCGTCACTCCGGCCAACAGCGCCATGCGCGCCGCCGGATCAGAATAGGCCCGCGCCATAGACACCGTTAACGCGTCCACGTCCGTCAAACCCAGAATCGCGCCGGACGCCACCATACCCGCTCCCCCGCCCCACTCCCGCGCCCAGTAGACGGCAAACATGACCCCTTGGAACAACACCGCCATCTGCAGCGCCGCCCCCAACTCCAGCGGATTCCTCGCGCCTTCGCCGCCATAGCCCGCCCCTCGGTTGCGCCACAGTCCATAAGCCACCATCCCGGCGCCAATGGCCCCCGGCAATGCCAGAAAGGGCCACAGGTCCATCGCCATGCGCCGTTCCAACACCAGGAGCGCCGTGAAGACCCGCACATACATCACTGTGCAAGCCGCCACCACCCCGAGTGCCAGCGGTGCCGCCAGATGGCGCTCCCGCCCGCTCAACCGGGAGAACGTCCACGTCACATTGGTGGAGGAGATCAGTCCGCCCAGGAATCCCGTCCAGATGTAGCCCCGCCCCGGTCCGGCCAGCCCGCGCGCGATGTAGCCGACGAAGCTCAGGAACGAAAAGAACAACACCAGCATCCACAACTCGCGCGGCCGCACGCCGCCCCACGGCCCGTACGGGCCCTCCGGCAACAGCGGCAGCACGACGAGCGCCATCACCGCGAACCGCGCGCCCGCGCTGAACCCGGTCCCGGGAATCTTCTCCACCAGCGAATGCAAACGGGACTTCTCCACCAGCAGCAGCGCCGTCCCCGCGAACAGCGCGCTGGCCACCCGGCCATTGCCCAACCCCGCCAGCATCCCGGCCGCCAGCACCAACAGCGCCGCCATCTCCGTCGTCCCGTCCACGTCCACCCGGCTCGCCGCCACATAGCCGATCAGGATCAGCCCCACCGCGCCGGCGATCAAAATGCCGGCAACCGGCGCGAAGCCATTCGCCCAAAGCAGTCCGGCCAACCCGGCCAGCATGCCCAGCAGCGTAAACGTCCGCACGCCGCCAAAGTGCTTGGCGGGGCCCGAGGCGTGGCCCGACCACTGCCGCTCCATCCCGATCGCCGCGCCGCCAAGCGCGGCGATCAGCAGATCCCAAACGGCCTGGGTATCGAAAGACATGGCCGACTACAGTCTACCGGAGCCAGCGCGCCAACTCTTCCCTCCCCGTCATACGGTCCAGCCGCAACATGGCGGCCGGAGGGGGCTTTATGTTCGGGCAAACTCTCGGCCACCATGACGGCACCCATCGCCGCGGCGTTCTTCTGATCGTCAGAGGATATGTCACCAGCCTCGAGCAGAATCGACTGGCTCACGGCGGCCACGAGTTCGGCCGCACGCGGGACGGCCGCGCGCCCCACCGGGCGTTGGCATCCCCATGGAGCGCAGCGATCAACTCGGCTTCCAGATTCGGTTTCTTCGCGATGGCGGCGGCCACCACCTGATCCCGCGAAGCATCGGACGCTTGGCGGGTGTGCTGGAAGAACTCTTCAATCGGCGTATCGGCATTCATCCCGTCCAGTAACTTCCGCAACGCCTCGGCTGCATGGCGCTCCGCGCGGGCGGCGTCCTCCGCCATTTCCGTCTTCGTTTCGACGACGATGGCGTAGATAAAAAACCCTCCCGTGCCAACACACTGGCAGCCGATGGCGGCAATCAGCAGCGCATGCGCGGGAGCGGATGGCAGCAGCAACGCCAGGTTGACGAACACCGGCACAAGGCCGATCGCGAGCCGCAGCGGCAGCGCCGATGGCGCCACCTCAAGCGCGATCAACAGGCACGCCGCGCCCAGAAACAGTGAAGCGCGACGACGCCGAGTTTCGATTCCCCTGCGAAGGCGAAACTGCCGCGATCGGCGAGGACCAGAACGGAAAGGGGATAGACGAGCATTCTCTATCTCAGTCCTCCAGAATCCAGGAGATGCTGAAGAGGACTGCCACCTGCACGGCGAGGACCATCGCCAAGGCGTGCGGCCGGCGGAGCAGACGGATGGCGTGAACCGGAACCGGCAGCAACAGCAACGCCACGCGGACGCTGTATGGAACCTCGATCTGGCCGAGGACGGTGATCACCGCTACGAGACCCCAGACGATGTGGACGAGGAGCGCCCGGGGCCGGGCGGAGACGGCGGCGGGGAAACGGACAAGGGCGAGGAAGGTGAAGCCCCACGCGGCGGCGAGGGTGCCGAGGCAGGCCGCCAGCAGCTCCGGATCGCGCGCCGGGTTGCGCCATGCGGCGATGGCGGCTGGCGCCAGGCTGACCAGGAGACCGGAGAGCGAGAGAGCGTTCATCTCCCTGACTGGCGCGGCGGGGCTCGAAATGTTGTCAGTTCTGCAGAACTTCGAACGCGTCGGCCCCGCAGATCTGCTCGACCGTCTTGCGGAACTCGCGATCGGGCCGGACCTTCTGCATCACATCGAGCGTCGCGATAAAGTCCCGCGGCGATTCCAGGCGCATGCGCACCTGGGCGTTACCGGGCTTGCGTTCGAACAGCTCGTGCAGCGCGGCCACTGTGTCGTTCCCGGTCCCGTTGGCTTGCAACCGCACGCGAATGGCGATCAGCGAAGCCAGCGGCACACGCGTGTTGACCAGCGGGATCAACTCCTTGATGCGCAACCGCGGCGCGGCGCCTTCGTCGGGCATCACGGTGGCTACGATCAAGCAGGCGTTGTCATCGGTCAGGCACGGCGACAGATCCTCGATCAGGTGATCGTTATCGCGGCCGTTGAAGATCATGCCTTCCAGCACGCCTTTGTGGTCTTCCACGCCGAGCGTGACATACGGCTTGCCTTCCTTCGAACGGCGGCGCTGGATGTTGGTGAGAATGGCGCAGAGCTTCACTTCGTAGTTGCGCGGCAGCTCGGCCAACTGGTCGGTTTCGTGGGAGCGGAGATCGGCGATGCGGTCTTCAAAATCATCGAGCGGATGGCCGGTGACGTAGAAGCCGATCATCTCTTTTTCGCCCTGCAGCGCCTGCATCCGCTTCCAGTCGGGAACCTTCGGCAGGTCCTGCTGCGGCTCGTCGGCCCCGCCGAACATGTCGCCGAACAGGCCGCCCTGGCCGGACTCGCGGTCCCGGCGGGACTTCTGTCCGTGCTCGATGGCGCGTTCGACGGCGGCAAATTTTTGCGACCGCGTGCCCTCCATGGAATCCATGGCGCCGGCTTTGATCAGCGCTTCGATGGCGCGCTTGTTGACGGCCGAGATGTCCACCTGTTCGGTGAACTCGAAGAAGTTCTTGAACGCGCCGTGCTTGGCGCGGGCGGCGAGGATCGATTCGACCGCGCCCTGACCGAGGCCCTTGATGGCGCCCAGCCCGAAAC
>JBIKOG010000330.1:0-6947 GCA_044358225.1 Bryobacteraceae bacterium
AAACGTTACAAAGAGACGGCGCAAATCCATCCCACTTTATTGTCGCTCCACCCGTAGCTCTCGCAACCAAGGAATGACATAATAGCAAGCGGTTACATCTACCCCCGTAAGGACACTCACATGAACCAGGAAAACTCCCGCCGCAACTTTGTGAAAACCGCCGGCACCGCCACAGCCTTCTCCATCATCGGCTCGCAATCGGTGCGCGGTTCCCAGGCCAACTCCGCCGTCACGCTCGGCCTCATCGGCTGCGGCAACCGTGGCATGTACGTCAGCGGCCTCTTCGCCAAAAATGAAAATCTGAAGGTCGCCGCCTTCAACGACATCTACGAGGACAAGTTCCAGGCCGCCGCCGCCAAGTATTCCGGCGCCAAACGCTTCAACTCCATGGACGACCTCCTCGCCGACAAGTCCATCGACGCCGTCCTCATCGCCACCCCCGCCTTCCTCCACCCCGAACACTTCGAACGCGCCGTGAAGGCCAAGAAACACATCTTCCTCGAAAAGCCCGCCGGCGTCGACGCCGCCGGTTGCCACCGCGTTCTCCGCGCCGCCAAATCGGCCGACCCCACCAAGCGCATCAGCATGGATTACCAGCAGCGCTACGGCACCGACTACCGCAAGGTCCACAGCGTCGTGAAGTCCGGCGAACTCGGCCGCATCCTCCAGATCCGCGCCGCCTGGATGGGCGGTGGCCCCCCCATCAAGAAGGGGCACCCGAAGGACCAGGAACGCATCCGCAACTGGTTCTTCTACCGCGAACTCTCCGGCGATATTTTGATCGAGCAGGACTGCCACAACATTGACGTCGTCAACTGGTTCATGGGCACCCATCCGGTCCGCGTCTCCGGTCACGGCTCGCGCATGTCCCGCACCGACATCGGCGACATCTACGACAGCCTCGCCTGCAGCTTCCAGTTCGAAGACGGCACCATCTGCAGCTACACGGCCAACCAGTTCGGCAACATGGTCGGCTATAGCGACGTGTCGGAAACCTTCGTCTGCGAAAAGGGTTCGGTGAACGTGGGCCGCAAAGGCTACACGATCTATCGCCCCGGCAAGCCCAACGAAACCGGCGAAACCAAGTACGACATCACGCTCGACAACGTGAACCAGTTCGTCGAAGGCGTCCGCACCGGCAAGATCGAAAACGCCGCCCTCTGGGGCGCCGAAAGCACTCTCGTCGCGGTGATGGCGCTCAACGCCTGCACCAGCGGCCAGCCCATGACCTGGGAAAAAGTGAACCAGGCCTAAAACACCAAAACCCTCGGGGACGTGGGCCCGCGCCCGCGTCCCCGAGGGGCAACTTCACATCTTCCGAATCTGCACGCCCCCATTATTCGTCTTCAACGACACCGTCGGCCCGCCCGCCCCAATCGTAAAATCCACATTCCGCTGCCGCCGCTCCCGCGTCTCCGGCATCGGGAAATCCGATCGAATCCCGCCGTTATTCGTCTCCGCATGCACCCGCGCCCCGCCCGCCCGCGGCACGCCCAAATGAATCCCGCCATTATGCGTCGTCAACTGCACCGTCCCGCTCATCTCCCCCGCCAGTTCCACATGAATCCCGCCATTGTGCGAACTGCCTGAAACCTCCCCCGCCACCCGCGTCAAATGCACCCCGCCATTGTGCGTCTTCGCCGTCAACCGCCCGCGCACATCGGAAACATGCACGCCTCCGTTATGCGCCGTCAAAGCCAAATCGGTAGCCTGCGGCACAAACACCTCCCAGCTCACCGCCCACCCCTGCCCGTTCCGCGTCTCCGGCCCCGTCGCCCGCAGCAGCCCGCTCGCCGTCTCCACGTGCACCTGCCCGGCCAGCAGCGAAGCCTCCGAATCCGAAGCCGCCCACGCCTCCACCTTCGCCCGCACCAGTGTCTTCCCCTGCGTCCAGCCCTTCACCACAACACCCCCGTTGTGCCCCGCGTCCACCGACACGCGCCCCAGCACCCCCAGCGTCTGTTCGCTGATCTTGCAGGAGCGCGCCCGGTCCCCGCTCCACTTGCCCTCACACGTCATCTGCTTGTCAGCCGACTGTGCCGAAAGTCCAACGGCCAGAAGAAGTAGGAATGCTGTTTTCATGCCAATACTACGGCCCACCTGGCAACCCGTTACAGCAATTTCCCCAGCCTATCCAATCGCCTCTCCCACAACGCTCGCCGCTCCCGGAACCACGCCTCGGCCAGCGCCAACCCCGCCGGCTCAATCCGGCACGTCCGCACCCGTCCCAACTTCTCCGTCCGCACCAATCCGCTCTCTTCCAAAATCTGCAAATGTTGCAGCACCGCCGCCAGCGACATCGCAAACGGCTCCGCCAGCCCCGATACCGACATCGGCCCCGTGCTCAACCGCTCCACCATCGCCTGCCGCGTCGGGTCCCCCAGCGCGTGAAAGACCCGATGCACCTGGCCCGTCATCACGCCCCCAGCACGCCCGCCAACTGTCCCAACAGCACCGTCCACCCCTGCTTCCGAATCTCCGGCCCATCCGAATACGGAAAGTACGCCCCCTGCTCCGTAAATACCAACAACGTCCCCGTCGCCGTCTCCCGCAGTTCAAACGTCGCCATCGACGCCGAAAACCGCCGCTCCCCCATATTCATCGTGTACGCCAGCACCACCCGCTCCTCCGGAACAATGTCCAGATAGGTGGTGCGATTCGTCACCACGATATTCGGAATCGGCGACTCCTCCCCGGCGCGAAAACTCGTCACATCCGTCCCGCCCACCCGGAAGTCCATCGTGAACTCTTCCACCGTCGACGTCTCCCCATCGGCAAACCACCGCCGCTTCAAATCAGGCTCGGAAAGCGCCGCAAACACCCGCGCCCGCGTCGCCGCGTACTCCCGCTCAATCGTAAACGTGCTGTGAATCACCGTCGGTTCGCTCATGCAAAAAGGATCTCCAATACTAAAAGAGATGCTTTAGTATTGGAGATCCCCGGATCCACTGTCAAGCGGAAACAGTTACTTCCGCGCCGCCAGCTTCACCTTCGGCACCGACAGGTAGCCAGTCACCTTGTCCTTGCCCACGTCGTTGATCACAACTTCAAACGGCATCCGCGCCTGCGACGTGTAGAACTGCACCGGCTCGTTCATGCTGCGGTCTTTCTTCTCAATCCGCCGGTCGTCGGCAATCACGTCCAACGTGAACCGGCTGCGCTTCACATCGGCCTTCTTCAAAGCCAGCTGAATCCCGCCCACCTTCTGCGGCACCTGGGCATTCTTGTTCAACGTGAACTCAAAATACTCCCGATCCCCCAGCTTCTTCAGCGCGTCCAGCTCACTCGCGTTGGTGGCGATCAATCCGCTCATCACGCCCATGTCGCCGTTCACCCGGCGCAGGTCCGTGATGGTCTTGTCGAGCTCAGTCTTCGTCGCCGCCACCTCGGTCTTCACCGTGCCCACTTCACCCTGAATGCCGCTCAGCGTCTCCTTCACCTGGGTCGATTTGGTCTCCGAGTCTTTCTGCAATTCCACCAGTTGCGACGACAACTGCTCACTCTGTTCGCTCAGCGCGGCCAACTGCTTCACGGTCTGCTTACGCACGGAAGATTCGGCGCGCGCCGCGTGGCTCTTTGCTGACAGTTCAGCTGCGGCCAGCTCCTTGGCCATCCGTTCATTCACCTGCGCCAACTCGGCCTCGGCCTGCTTCCGCGCGGCCGAAACGGATTCCCCCATCTCGCCACGCATCGCGGCCATCTCTTGCTTTGTGCGCGCCAACTCGTCGCGGACCGATGCGCCCTGGAACCACAGCCCGCCGAGCGCAGCCGCCACCAACGTGCCAGCCGCAATCTTGCCGGCGACGCCCTTGCGCTGATCCGGAAACGGCGGCGGAGTCGTCGAGCTATTGGAAGTGGGATTGGTATTCATTGTGAATGTGCTCCTTTTCGAGTCGGTCCGCTTGTCGCGGTACGAACTCTGAGTTGCATTCCGTGCGCCAAACCCATAACTGCCCTGTCTGCAACAAACTGCCAAGCAAGTCCGGCAATTCTTACCGGGACTGTCTAATTCCTGAACGGCGAACCGTCCGCCAATCGAACAGTCACCCAACCACAACTTTCCTCTTGCCAATCCGGCCAACCTATGGCAAATTCATCTCTGGCTCCCGCGGCTGCTGACCGGGGAACCGCCACAGACTAGGCACTCCTCGCGTACCCAACCCACCGGCGCCAACGCGCCCGAAGAGGATGCGCCATGCAGCAGAAACTGCTCCAAAGGGTGAATGCCACCCAACTCCGTCTATCGGCGGAACCCCCATTTCCCGTCCGCGTGTTCGCCAACGAGTCGGTGCCGATCGAGCGCCAATCCGTCGACGAACTCCTATCCGTGCTCGATTGCCAGCGCACGCTGGACCGTCTGTCCATCGGCCAAATCGAAGCCGTAGCCATCACGCCCGACTTTCACAAGGGCGCCGGCATCCCCATCGGCACGGTGCTGCAAACCCGCGACGTCCTGTTCCCGCAAGCCATCGGCAACGACATCAACTGCGGCATGCGCCTCCACACCACCAATATCGATGCCGCCGCCCTCGCCGCCCGCCTCCCCCAATGGGAGCCCGCCGCCCGCCGCCTGTTTTTCGAAGGCGGCCGTCAAATTCCGATGACCGCCGCCGACCGCGAAGCGCTGCTAGCCGGCGGCATCTCCGCCCTCTTCGCCACCGCGCCCTGGCGCCGTCACGGCGGCCTCTGGCAAACGGTAGCAGCGCAAGAGTGGCCCGCGCAACTGGACCACGTCGAGTGCCAAGGCTCGCTCCCCTGCGCCGTTTCCGAGGCCTTCCACGACTGGCTCGGCCAGCCGACGACGATCTCCTACGATGATCAAATCGGCTCCATCGGCGGCGGTAATCACTTCGTCGAGATCCAGCGAGTCGAACGCATTCTCGACCGCCGCACCGCCTACGCCTGGGGCCTGCGCGAAGGAGCGGTGACAGTGATGATCCATTCCGGTTCCGTCGGCCTGGGCCACATCGCCGGCCGCTGGATCCGCGAACTGATGAAGTCGCACTACCCCAGCAAAACCGCGCATCCCGAAAACGGCATCTACCCACTCACTCCTGATGTCCCGGCGTTCTGGAACCTGCTCCACAACGCCGCCAACTTCGCCTTCGCCAACCGGCTCTTCCTGGCCGCCGCCGCCGTCGCGTCGTTGGAATCCGTCCTCGGCCCCTGCCAAGCCCCGCTCGTCTACGATTCGCCCCACAACCTGGTCTGGCCCACCGCCGATGGCGCCTGGCTCCATCGCAAAGGCGCCACACCCGCCCGCGGCCCGGAGGCGATGGCGGGGACGCCATTCCAGCCTTGGGGCGAACCGGTCCTGGTGCCAGGTTCCATGGGCGCATCGAGTTTCGTGCTAGCCGGAATGGGCCACGCCGAGTCGCTCGAAAGCGCCAGCCACGGCGCAGGCCGCGCGCTGTCCCGGGGCGACGCCATGCGCACCGCGAAGAGCGAGTTCGACGCCTTCCGCGCCGCGTTCCGCATCGTCACCCCGCTCGACCTGAACCGCCCCGACCTCCGCGGCCGTCCAGACATCACGAATCGAAAGGTGGAGCAACTCCGCGCCGAAGGCCCCCACGCCTACAAAGGCATCCGCGCGATTATCGACACCCTCTCCGCCGCCGGCATCGCCCGCCCCGTCGCAGAACTCGTACCGCTGGCTACCGTCAAAGGGTAGCCGGCGCTCCGCGCATCAGCGCGTTTGGCGCTCCCGTGCAGCCGAACTACAATAGGGGCATGAGTTTCGAAGACTACAAACTCGTCATCTATCGAAACCGCCCCGATGGCTGGGTGGCCGAAATTCCCGCCATTGCCGGATGCCACGCGCTGATGCCCACCGCTGAAGAGGCGGTGCGTGAACTCGCCAACGTGTTCTTGCTGATCGAAGAGGAGCACCGCGCCAACGGTCAGACTCTGCCACGCGATACGACCGAAATCGTGCATGCCTAGTGCCCGCGCCGCTGAACTCCAGCGTATCGCCGCCAGACTCGGATTCGAGCGCGCACGACAAACGGGGAGTCATGAACGGTGGCGGCATAAGGATGGCCGGGCAACGACCATCCCCCTTCACGGCGGACGAGAGATCGGACCGCCATTGTTCTACCGAATTCTGGAACAACTCGGCATTGACATGGAGGCTTTCGAACGTCTTCGGTAGCCCGTGGAGAGGGAACTGCGCCAGGAAGCCCAGAAGCAATTGCGAGAGTAGCTTTCGCAATGCCTGCAACCCCGCATAGCACGTGATCCACGCCCAATCCTCACAAGTTAGGGATCTGCCTTCGGCAACGCCGTGGATCAGCCGGCATTTACGGCAGAGAGATAGCGAGTGCCTCGATCAGCCACTTACCGGACTTTGTGCGGCCCCACACAATCGCAAACGGAATTCCATTGCAGACTACCGTCATCGAGATGAGTGAACGTCCCTGTTCAATTTGATTGCGCAGCCACACAACCTGAGGTTCTGTCGGCGCAGTTTCAGCCTCTGCTGCGCTAAGGATCTCGCTCGTAATGCGCTTCAGCACGAAGCCATCGCGGACAGGGTCGTTGTCTGGTTTTAGTCCAGGACCGAGAACGTCCTTGACCGCGGCCGGGTCGGGGCACCGCGCTTTTGGATCCCGGAGTGAAGCGGCAGCTCTAGCGAGCGTCTCGGCAACATACTGGCGGATAACTGAGGGCTTAGCATCCGCATTCCCGCCGGTGAAGGCCGTGATCTGCCGCGTAACCGGGTTTGAGAATGCTCCATCGGCAAACCAGCGCAACATTGATGCTGGGGAGTCTTGGCGCTGAATTCCAGCAACAAACTCTTGCGAACTCCGACGAACCTCCTCTATCTCACTAGACTTCGCCGTCGCTACCGCGGGTGATAGTAGCACCCCGAAGCCGAGTGTCGATAGAGCCAGTCTTGTCTCATGCAAGATGAGCCTGAAGGAACAGGCGATTCTCACACAAGATGA
>JBIKOG010000118.1:0-23271 GCA_044358225.1 Bryobacteraceae bacterium
CCCCCCCCCCCCCCCCCCGCCCCCCCCCCGCCCCCGGTTTTGGGAGTACGATCAGGAGGGTTGGGAGGCATCTCTATGTATCGGTACGTTGGGCTGTTGCTTCTTTTGGGTGCCAGCGGGTTGTTTGCGGAGCCTTGCCGGGTTCCTCGAAAGCGGTGCACGCAGGTTCCGGTGGAGCGGATTAGCGAGGAGCTGCGAAAGGAGATGTCGCGTCGGGAGGATAAGCGCCATCCGGTCTCGATTGCGCTGCAGGATGGCACGAGCGTGAACGGGATCGTGTTGGGGTGGAGTGCGGCCGGGATCGCGCTGGGGACGCCGGGAACGGGGACCACGATTGCGCCGAGCGCGATCCGGCGGGTATCGATGCGCCGGGCGACGAACCCGTGGGTGCGGGGGGCGGCCGGATTCTTCCTGGGTTGCGCGGTTGGGGTTTTCGGCATCCTGGCGACGGCCGATAGCGACGTGCCGGGCGGGTTGATTGCGTTTGGGGGCGGGGTGGCGGTGGGCGTGGCGATGGGACGCGCGAAGACGGTGGAGTGGGAGACGCGGTGACGTGTACGCAGGTTGCTATGCGATCTTCACGCGGGAGTCATCGCGGGTTCAAATAGCGTTGCTACTTTGGCGGCTATGAAAATCTTTTTGCTGCTCGCCGCCGCCGGCGTGGGGCTGTTGGCGCAATCGGCGCAGGTGTCGGGACAAGTGATGGACCCGGCAGGACAGGGTGTTGCGGGGGCGGCGGTGACCGTCACGCACGAGGCCACGCAGACGCGGCGCGAGGTGGCGAGCAATGCGGAGGGGCTGTATCTGGTTCCGGCGCTGACGCCGGGGGCGTATTCGATCCGGGTGACGAAGGCCGGGTTTAAAGCTTTGGATCGGAAGGGCGTGACGCTGACGGTGGACACGCGGAGCCGGGTGGATTTGAAGCTGGAGATCGGGACGGTGAGCGAATCGATTGACGTGACGGAGAACGTGGGGGCGCTGCAAGTAGATTCGCCCGAGATTTCGACGACGATTACGCAGGGGCAGGTGCAGAATCTGCCGCTGGTGCAGTTGGGCCGGGTGCGGGTGGCGGCGGCGTTCGTTTATTTGACGGCCGGCGTGCAGGGGCATGTGCGGATTGACGGGCAGGACAATCTGGCGGCGTCCAATCAGATCCGGGTGCATGGGAGCGGGACGTTCCAGCACGAGTTCTGGGTGGACGGGTTGCCGGCGGGGCAGATGGGGCAGATCGGGAACTTCAACGAGAGCGCGCCGCCGGTGGAGGCGATGCGGGAGTTCAAACTGCAGACGTCGCAACTGGCGGCGGAATATGGTCATTCGGCGCAGGCGGTGACGAGCTTTTTGTTGAAGAGCGGGACGAACGGGATCCATGGTTCGGCGTTTGAGTATTTCCGGAACGACAAGCTGGATGCGCGGAGCTGGTTTGCGACGGAGCGGGCGATTACGCGGCAGAACGAATTTGGCGTGACGGTGGGCGGGCCGGTGCGGATTCCGAAGATTTACAACGGGCGCGACAAGACGTTTTTCTTCTTTTCGTGGACGTCTTCGCGGCGGCGCGGGTTGGACAACTTCAACCGGATCCAGACGCCGACATTGGCCAATGTGCAGGGCGATTTCAGCGGGTGGCGGAACGCCGCGGGCAACATGATTCCGGTGTACGATCCGGCGACGACGGCGGCGGCGACGACGGGTGGATTCACGCGGACGGCGTTTCCAGGCAACCGGATTCCGGCATCGCGGATTGACCCGGTGGCGGCGCGGATTGCCTCCTACTTCCCGGCGCCGAACACGGCGGGGACGTTGAATTTAGGCGCGTTTATTGGGGAAAAGCAGTTAGATCCGAACATCTTCACGGCTCGCGGGGACCATTCGTTCACGACGAACCAGAAGATGTTCTTTTCGTACAATTCGACGGCGATTCCGCGGCTGCGGCTGGACAGTCCGTTGCCGGATCCGTTGTCGTCGGGAATTTTGCAGGACATTACCAGTTCGCTGTACCGGCTGGGGGTGGATTCGATTTTGCGGCCGAACCTGTTGAACAGTTTTATTGCCGGGGTGAACCTGTTCCGGAACAAGGTGGACACGGTGGACCCGACGCGGGGCTGGCCGGCGAAGATCGGGCTGACGGGGGTTCCGGGGTCGCATTTCCCGATTCTGCGATTCGGGGATGGGTACGCGACGGCGGCCAATGGGGGGATTAACGACAACAACGATAACGTCCATATGGTGAAGAACACGATGACGTGGACGCGGGGGCGGAGCAACTGGAAGTTCGGCGGGGAGTACCGTTGGAACCACTTGAATAACCGGATTCTGACGGACACGCAGGGGGCGCTGACGTTCAGTAATCTGGCGACGGCGTTGCCGGGTTCGCCGGCGGGAACGGGGAATTCGTTTGCGAGTATGTTGTTGGGAGAAGTGGCGACGGGGACGGTGCGGGCGGCGCAGATTGCGGGGATCCGGCGGAGTTATACGGGGTTCTTTGCGCAGAACGACTACAAGGTTTCGCCGAAGCTGACGGTGAACGCGGGGCTGCGGTGGGAGTTCATGGGGGCGCCGTATGAGCAGTGGGACCGGTCGTCGACGGTGGACTTGGGGAAGCCGAATCCGCGGGCGGGAGGCCGGCCGGGCGCGTTGTCGTTTGCCGGGGAAGGGGCGGGGCGCACGGGGGCGAGCTCGTTCGTTTCGCCGGACTATTCGGCGTGGGGGCCGCGGGCGGGCTTTGCCTATGCGGTGTCGGCGAAGACGGTGGTGCGCGGCGGGTATGGGCTGTATTATGCGGACAATTACCTGACGGTTTCGGGGGCTGGATTCAATCCGGCGGGGACTTTCCAGACCTTGGACAACGGCATTACGCCGGGGTTCCGGCTGCGGGACGGATTTCCGCAGAACTACCCGAAGGAGCCGGTGATTGACCCGTCGTTGCTGAACGGGCAGGCGGCGGCGTTTTTGGAGCAATCGTCGGCGGTGATGCCGCGGACGCAGAGTTGGAGCTTCGGGTTCCAGCACGATCTGGGGCGCGACCTGGTGGTGGAGGTGAACTATGTGGGGAACCGTTCGACGCGGCAGGTGGCGCCGCAGTTGTCCAATATCAACCAGGTGGAGCCGAAGTATTTGGGTTTGGGGCAGTTGTTGACGCGGAACATCAATTCGGCGGAGGCGCGGGCGGCGAACATTCCGATTCCGTGGGCGGGGTTTACGGGTTCGGTGGCGCAGGCGTTGCGGGCGTATCCGCAGTATTTGACGCTGACGTCGGAGCAGGCCAAGATTGCGGCGTCGTCGTACCACGGCGGGGAGTTCAAGATCCGGAAGCGGTTTGCGTCGGGGTTGTCGTTTGAGGCCAATCATACGTGGTCGAAGGCGATTGGTTTGAACGCGCCGGGGTACCAGGGGTTTGGCGGGTTGGACAACGTGTTGCAGGACCACTTCAATTTGAGCGCGGAGCGGAGCCTGCTTTCCTACGACGTGCCGCATGCGTTTGTGGCGAACTACATCTACACGCTGCCATTCGGGAAGACGGGCGGGTGGCGGAAGGCGGTGATGGGGGATTGGACGGTTTCGGGCGTGCACCGGTACCAGGTGGGGTATCCGTTGCAGGTTTCGATGAACAACCTGCTGCCGACGTTTAACCGGGTGTTGCGGCCGGATCTGGTGGCGGGGGCGAATCCGTCGTCGGGGATTGCGAATGGCGATTTTGATCCGGGGAAGGGGAGCCGGATTACGAATGCGGCGGCGTTTGCGTCGCCGGTGAGCGGGGGCAGTTTCCGGTTGGGCACGATGGGGCCGACGCGGGGGGACCTGCGGCAGTTCCCGGTGATCCAGGAGGATTTCGTGGTGACGAAGCGGTTCGCGGTGCGGGAGCAGGTGCGGTTTGAGATCCAGGCGCAGATGTTCAATGCGTTCAATCGGCACCGGTTTGTGAACTTCGAGCCGAATTTTTCGAGTCCGAATTTCGGAGCGACGCGCGGGACGAATCTGCCGCGGTTCATTCAGCTGGGGGGGAAGGTAACTTTTTAGTTTGTCTTGGGGGGGCCCGACCTGGTAAGCCGCGTAGGGCGGGGCGAAACCTACGCGGCAGTTCTTACCCGATTTCCGGATATGCGCGCGGCGTTGGCTAAGGTCGCGTTGATTCGATAGGGGTTACCGGAATGTTCTGTAGTGGCTGGTGAATTGCAGACCGTTCGGCTTACTGCTGCTGCGCTGTAAAAACAACGCGCCGGCCCCAGAGCCTAACCCTTTTGCGAAATTCTGACGATACACTACAAGAACACTCCCATTGTGCAGTTTCGACCGATCTGATTCGATCTGGTTGAGCGGCGATTTTCTGCGCCGGAGAGCTTTCCGTACCCTACGCCCCCTACGAGTCCGCAAAGAACTGGAAGTAAACATGAATTCGGCTTGCGATCGTTTGTCCGGACCGCGAGAAGAAGAGTTGCGCAACCATGTGTTGATTGCGCCGGCCGGGTGGAGCCAGGTGCAGGGCTTTCACCGCGCCAGTGTCGATCCCGATGGACACGCCGATGTGATTGGTGCGGTACAACGGTTTCGAGGGCGGTGTTACCTGGCAGACGGCGCTATTGGCCCCGATGAACTGACGGTGGACGGGCGGCACGTGCAGCCGATGGATGACCAGAGCTGGCATCTGGTGATCCGGAGCGATGAGGGGGATGTGATTAGTTGCGCGCGGTATCACTCGGTGAAGAACCCGCGGTTTGAGTCGACGGCGGCGGCGGGGTCGGCGCTGGCGCAGTTACCGGATTGGCGGGGGAAGGTGGCGCGGATCGTGGAGCGCTCGATCCGGGACGCGAATGCGCGGGGGGCGCATTTTGCCGAGCTGGGCGGGTGGTGCGTGGCCGATCTATCGCGTCATTCGCGTCATGCGTTGCGGAGCGTGCTGTACATGTTCGCGTTGGGGGAGATTCTGGGGGGCACGATCGGGCTGAGCACCGCGACGACGCGGCACTGTTCTTCGTCGATCTTGCAGCGGCTGGGGGCGCGGAAGGCGTCGTTGGACGGAGAGGAACTGCCGTCTTATTTTGACCGGCGTTTTGATTGTGAGATGGAGTTATTGCAGTTCGATTCGCTGCGGCCGTCGCCGAAGTATGCGCGGCAGGTGGCCGAGTACCGGGCGTTGTTGCGCAGCGACATGCGGGTGTTGTGCGCGACGGACGCGGCGCCGACGTCGATAGCGTCGTTGACGTCGCTGCTGGCGGCGTTGACGGCGGCGCTGCCGGTGCCGGCGCCTGTGGCTCCGCTGCAGTAGGCGGGGTGGCGGCCGGGGGTCGCAGCGGCGGTATATGGTCACGGCAAACGGGGGTGCGGCCCGTGGGTTTCGCGAAGACTAAGGCCATTTTGGCCGATTTATAGGGTGTTTTCCATCGGCCCAGGAATGGCCTGTGTATTGCATTTGTTGGAAGGGAATTCGATGCCAGTCATCGCTTTGACGCCGCGGCAGTTCTTGCGGCGTTTACTTTCCCTTTCAACGTCATGTGTTCCTGACCGCAGCTTGCCAATCGAACGCTGATTTTCGCGCATGGATCGGGCCCGCCATCGGAAGCAGGAATGCTGGAGCGATTCCGTGACTGTGATGTGGCGCGGTGATGGCGAAACGGAACGCGGCGGGACCGTCTGGCGTAACCACGCGAATTAACGGAGAAATTCATGCAAAACAGATTCAATATGGCCACGCGGGGATTGCTCCTGGTGGCTACAACCTTTGTGATGGCAGTGCCAGTGGTGGCGATTCCGATTGTGGGTACGATTGGATTCAGCGGGTCGCGGCTATCCAGCTTTACCTTGTTGACGGGGCCGGACGCGGGATCCTACATCGACTTTCAGAACCCGGTTGCGGGCGGGTTTGGGCAGCTGGTGAGCGGCGGGACGCTGGGCACCTACTACAACGCCAATGTTCCCAATTTCACGCCGGGAACGATCCTGGACATGGCGACCAACGCCAACGGGCTGGGCTACACGGTGGTGCCGGTTGGCCCCCCCGGCGTTTCGATCGACAACTTCATTACCTTCGCGACATTGCCGACGGTGAACTTCCGGTTGACGGAGTTGCCGTTTGCTTCCAATTGCGGGGGCCCGATCACGTGTGTAGGGGCGTTTCAACTGTCGCAGAACGGGGCAAACGTGGCGGTTTCGATCAACATACTCGGGCAGATTCTGGAAGGGGCCGACGTGGTTCCGTTTTCCGGGAACATCACCGCGCAGTTCCTGAACACGAATGTGGCCAACGTGATTGCGGACGCATTGACGCCGGCGGGAGTCCTGGCGAACTCCTGGAGCGGGGCGATTGTTTCGTCGGACGTTCCTGAGCCGGGGACGTTTGTGCTGTTGGGCGCGGGCCTGTTGGCACTGGGATGGCGCCGGCGGCGCGTTTCCGAGTAGTTCCGATCAACAGCGAGGGACTGCTATCCCGGCCGCGCCTTTCTGGCGCGGCCGGGGGAAATTCGTCGGGGTGTCGAACAGATGGTTAGAGCAGAGTGGGCGTCCGCCCTTTTGGAGTGGCGGGAATGCCTGGGATCGGAATTTGTGGTGACGGACCGCCCGGCGTTGGCCGCGGCGGCGACGACGACGTTTGCGACGGCGCAGACGATACCGGCGATTTTGCGGCCGGGGACGCGGGCGGAGGTGCAGGATTGTCTGCGGATTGCGACGCGGTACCGGGTGGGGGTGTATCCGGTGAGCAGCGGGAAGAACTGGGGCTACGGGTCCTCGGTGCCCACCAGGACGGAGACGGCGATTCTGGACTTGAGCCGGATGACGCGGATATTGGACTTCGACGAGAAGCTGGCGTATGTGACGGTGGAGCCGGGGGTGACGCAGGCGCAATTGGTGGCATTTCTGGCGGAGCGGGGGTCGAAGTTGTGGATGGATTCGACGGGGTCGAGCCCGTTGGCGAGTCTGGTGGGGAACACGATGGAGCGGGGGTTCGGGCACACGCCGTATGGGGATCATTTTGCGCATTCGTGCGGGTTGGAGGTGGTGTTGCCGGGTGGGGAGTGCGTGGAGACGGGGTATGCGCGGTTTCCGGGCGCGAAGTGCGGGGCCTTGCACCGGTGGGGGCTGGGAGCGTCGTTGGACGGGCTGTTTTCACAGTCCAATTTCGGCGTGGTGACGCGGATGACGATCTGGCTGATGCCGGCGCCGGCGTATTTTCAAGCCTTCTTTTTCCGGTGTGACGAGGGGCAGGACTTTGGGGCGGCGATCGAGGCGTTGAGCCAGTTGCGGTTGTCGGGGACGTTGCAGAGCGCGGTGCATGTGGGGAACGACTACAAGGTGCTGGGGGGGCTGGGGCAGTATCCGTGGGAGGAGATGGGCGGGGAGACGCCGTTGGGGCTGGCGCAGATGGCGGTGATGCGGAAGCGGCTGCAGATTGGGGTTTGGAATGGGTCGGGCGGGTTGTACGGGACGCGGCGGCAGGTGGCGGAGGCGCGGCGGCTGGTGCGGGCGGCGTTGAAGCGGAAAGTTTCGCGGCTGGTGTTTATGGACGACCGGTTGTTGGCGTTGTCGTTGCGGTTCGCCAAGCCGATTCAGTTCTTTTCGGGGTGGGATCTGTCGAAGACGCTGCATTTATTGCAGCCGTTGTATGGGTTGTTAAAGGGCTTGCCGACGGCGCAGCCGCTGGGGAGTTCGTATTGGCGGAAGCGGATGGCGCCGCCGGCGGAGATGGATCCGGACCGGGATGGGTGCGGGTTGTTGTGGTTTGCGCCGGTGGTGCCGGCGACGGGGACGGATGTGGAGGCGGTGCGGGCGGTGATTGTGGAGGTGCTGCTGGAGTGTGGGTTTGAGCCGATGATTTCGTTGACGCTGCTGAACGGGCGGGCGATTTCGTGTGTTACGTCGATCTCCTACGACCGGGCGGTGGCGGGGGAAGATGAGCGGGCGATGGCGTGTTACCGGCGGCTGGTGGCGCGGGTGAACGAGATGGGGTATTACTCGTACCGGTTGGGCGTGCAATCGATGGCGGAGATTGACCGGGGAGACCGGTATGGGGAGTTGGTCCGGCAAATTAAAGACGCGGTGGACCCGGCGGGGATACTGTCGCCGGGGCGGTATGAGGCGCCGCTGCGGCGGGCGGCGGGTGGTGGCGGGTGAAATCTATGAAAAATGGAAGAAAAGGGACAAGGGTGGTTGTCCCCATATTAGGTTTGCTTATGGTGTTAGGGCTTGAAGGTGGTGAGGGTGCGGAGGATTTCGCGGAGGGAATCCGTGACGATGACGCGGTGGGTGAAGCCCTTCTCTTCGGCTAGTTTGCGGACGAGAGGGTACACCTTCTTTGCCTTGTCGTTGACGTAGACGGGCATCTGGGGCGGGTCCCAGTAGTCCCGGCCGAAGAGGATCATCGGCGCGGCGGTGCCGTAGGTGCCGTAGTAGTTTTGACAGGCGTCCTGGAAGATCTCCTGGACGGTGCCCGCGTTGCCTTCGGCAAAGATGACGCCGCCGGTGGCGATGGCTAATAGCCCTTCTTCGCGGACGCTGTTTTCAAAGTACTTGGCGATGTGGGTGGCAAAGGGGTTGGGCGGTTCGGGGCCGTAGAACCAGGTGGGGATGCCGATGCTTTGGCATTTGGCTTCGTCGGCCATGGGGAGGGGATCGTCGCGGCGGACCTTCATGGCGGGGATGAGCCATTCGACGGATTGGCCGGGTTTGTATTCCGGGCAGCGTTCGAGCGTTTTGATGGCGGCGCGGAGGCGGGGGAGGGGACGGGTGGCGAACCAGGCGCCGAGGTGGGTGGCCTCCATGGCGCCGGGGCCGCCGCCGGTGACGAGGAGATAGCCCTCGTTGGTGAGTTTCCAGGCGAGCAGGGCGATGCGGGTGTAGACGGAGTCATCCGACTGGCCTTCCCAGAGCTCTTCGCCGAGGGGTGTGGGCGGGGTGGGGTGGCGGACCTTGTGGCGGCGGGGCATGTCGTGGCCGCCCATGATGGCGACGACGCCTTTCTTTTTTGTAGTGTGGAGGAGATCGGAGAGGGCGTCGGCGATGGAGGTGTCGTGGAGGCGGCGGGAGAGGATGGTGTCGATGGAGTCGTTGGTGAAGACCTTGTGGTCGGTGGGATCGGCGACGGTGAGGTAGGATTTCCAGTCGATGGAGTTCGAGTAGGTGCGGCGTTCGACGTCGAGGTTATCGGTGGTGAAGTGGCCGAGGAGTTCTTCGGGGGCGTAGAGTTTGGTGCGGTAGGGGTTGAAGGGGAGGGCCTTGTTTTTGGGGAAGAGGAGGCAGGTTTGGGATTGGGCGATTGCCGCGGCGAGTGCGGGGCCGATTTCGCAGCCGAGGAAGTGGCAGCCGTCGGGATGTGCGGCGGCGAGGAGGGCGTCGATCGAGGTGAGATCGACGTCCTGAATGACGACGTTGTGCCAGGTGGCGTTGGGGGTGTCGAGATGGGCCTGGACGTCTTCGAGATGTTCGAATTCATCGCGGATGGGGTTGGGGTTGTTCTTGTTCATGGGGGCCTTGGTGTGATTAAAAGCCGGAAGGGCGGATCCAGAAGCTCTCCTGCCACGTACGGCCCGGAGGGATGGATTGCAGTTCTTTGTAGACGCCGCGATGGGCGAGGTTGAGGCCGTTGTTGATGGCCGTCATGGGTTCAAAGCAGAGGAAGGCGGAGTTCGCCGGGGAGTAGATTTCGCCGGTGGTGTAGTTGGGACCGAACTGGATTTCGAGCTTTTGCTTTTTGCCGGTGAGCAGGAAGGTGGCGCGGCCGGCGCGGTCGCGGATGAGATCGGCGAAGCCGTTGTCGAAGTCGCGGTTGGCGAGGGGGAAATCGTTTGGCGTGGGGATCAGTTCGGTGAGCGGGCGGGTTTTGCCGGTGGGGAGGAGCTGATCGTTCAGGGTCCATTCGGTGCGGGCTGGAATGGCGGCGCGCCACTCGGTGCGGGGGGAATCTGTGAGCTGGAAAAAGTTGTGATAGCCGAGGGCGAGGGGCATGGATTCCTTGGCGTTATTGGTGACTTTGGTGCGGACTTCGAGAGTGCCGTTTTCGAGATGATAGGTCATTTCGATGACGTGAGGGAAGGGGAATTGGGCCATCCATTCGGGGCGGCGGGCGACGTCGAGACGGCTGGTGAGTTGGGCGCCTTTTGCGTCGGCGTGGAGGCGGGTGATTTGCCAGTCCGCGGCGAGCGTGAGGAAGCCGTGGATGGGGTGATCGTGTCCGTCGAAGTGGATGTTTTTGAGAGACCGGTCGAAGGGGTAGCGGCGGCCGTTGGCGTAGAAGGCGGGTTCATCGAGGCGGTCGGCAAAGGGGGCGAGGAGGGGGATGCCGCCCATTTGCGGTTTCTGGCGGAAGGCGGCGAGGGAGGGGGCGGGGAAGTGGAGGACGTTATGGCCGTTGACGAGCATTTCGTAGGCGATGTTGCCGAAGGAGGGGAGGATGGAGACGGTGGTTTTGTGGCGGGCGTCGGAGAGGCGGACGGTCTCGATGCCGTCGACGGTTTGTCGGGTGGCGGTGTAGTTTTGGGGGAGGGCAGGGAGAGCGAGGAGTAGTACGAAGAGCGGGCGCATGATTGATGATGCCAAAGAAAAACCCCGGAGGCGCGGGGCGCTTCCGGGGTTTTTGAGGGTTGTGCGTGGCTTAGCTGGCGTTGCGCTTGCGGGCGATGGCCAGGACGCCAATGAGGGCGCCGCCGACGAGCGTGACGGTGCCGGGTTCGGGAACGCCGGTGCTGGGCGTGTTGGCGTCGAGGATGAGGTAGAGGTTTCCCTCGCCGCGTGCGGTAGCTACCGTTTGGATGAACGAACCGTTGGCGACGACGAGGGCGGCGTCGTCACTGGAGCCGGGCGAAGGCGCGGTATAGGCGTTCAGGCCGAGGTCCACATTCCCGGTGACATTGGTGATACCGATGAGGAAGATCAGATTGTCCGGCACCAGGAGATTGAGATTCGTGAAGGTGACGTTGAAGAAATCCACGGCGGGAATCACGATGTTGTCGAGGACGTACTGGCCGCCGATCGGCGCGCCGGCGGGCAAGCCCACGTTGTAGAAATTGATCGTGGCGCTGAATGTGCCCGTGCTGTCTAAGCCGTTATAGAACTGCACGGTGGCGCTATCCAGCACACGATCCGTTCCGCCGAGGGTGATGGCGTCACCGATGTCAGTGTAGAGGCCGATGCTGAAGAAGTAGGTTCGCAGCGTGTCTTTTGCCGTATTGTTGTAGACGATCGTGGCGCCGTGGCTGGCGCCGGCTCCGATGAAGGCCAGTGCAAGTGTGGCCAGAAGTGGGGATTTCATATATTTTTATTCCTCCGAAACGCCTCTCTATTATGTACGACCCAGGTAATACGGGCAAATGAAGTTTCGCTTACACCGTCCGGGGGGTAATGGCCCTAGCCGTGGTGCTGATAGACTCAGGACGGCCTAACCAATGATTACCGACCTGTCCGTTCAACAAGAGATCGAAAAAGAGCTGCAGTGGGATGCCGGGGTGAACCCGAACCACATCGCGGTTTTGGTGAAGAACGGGGAGGCGACGCTGGCCGGAGATGTGGACAGTTATTGGGAGAAGTGCGAGGCGGAGCGGGCGGCATGGCGTGTGGCGCATGTGCGGAAGGTGGTGAACCATCTGCGCGTGGAGTTGCCGTTTGCGGCCGAGCGCGGAGATGACGACATCACGCTGGCGGCGATGGGGATTCTGGAGTGGAACTGCACCGTGCCGGCGACGGTGGAGGTGGCGGTTGTGGGCAGTGTGTTGACGCTGACGGGCACGGTGGGGCGGGCGTACCAGCGGGAGGAGGCCGAGCGGGCGATGGCCGGACTGGTGGGGATTAAGGGCATTGTGAATTCCGTGCGGGTGGAAGGTGGCGCCGGGGAAGCGCGGGCGGGGATTGAAGAGGCGTTGAAACGGAGCGCACTTGTGGACGCTTCCCACGTGAAGGTGCATGTGACGGCCGGGGTGGCGAATCTGCGGGGAACGGTGAAGACGCGGGCGGAGTGGGAAGAGGCGATGCGGGCGGCGTGGGCGGGGCCGGGCGTTGTGAAGGTGGAAGACCACCTGGCGGTTGGGTGAGGTTTTGTCAGGGCCGTTCAACGCAGTATTTCGCGTTGGCGAAGAGTGCCGCCTGGCCGCAGCGGCCGGCTTTGCGCACGATGTAATCCCCGGTGCCATTCGGAATGGCGCTCCAACGGCGCCACCATTCGCGGGCGAGCGGTTCCATGAAGTTCACCTGGCCGCCGCCCTTCCAATCCACCCAGACGGCGCGTTCGGCGCGGGCGCGGAAGATGCCGGGGTAGAGCTCCTTGCCCGAGTCGGGGAAGTGGAAGACGGCTTCGATGGGCGTGGCGGCGCGGGCCCAGGCGGAGAGGCCGTCGAGCTCCTGCGAGTGGATCTGCGGGTAGTTGCGGACGCCCGCGCCGTAGAGGATGACGAACATGCTGGCGACGACGACGGCGCCCGGGGCCCAGGCACTCCAGCGGATGGAGAGCGCGGCGAGGAGGGCTAGCAGGACGACGATGGCGAGGTGTTGCAGCAGTACCATTGTGGAGGGCCAGAGTAGGGTGAGCGGTTGGACCTGAATGGTGACGGCGAGCGGTACGGTGAGCCAGAGGACACGCTCGCCGAGCGATTCGGAGATACAGGCCGCCATGGACGCGGAGACGACGGCGGCGAAGGTGGTCCAGAGCAAGGCGCGGGCCGGCTGGAGCTGCGGCATGAGGCTCCAGGCCAGTACGTCGGTGGTGATCCAGGCCACCAGCAGGCTGAGCAGGCCGAGGACTGGGATGAGCGCCAGCAGAAACTGGGCGAAGCCCTCCAGCCGGTCCCCGATGCGCCACCAGGCGCCGAGGGCGACGGCGCACAGGAACAGATGGTGGAGCCAATATTGGCCGAACCAAACGCCGACGAAGACGTAGGACGCGCGCAGGCGTTGGAGCTTGTCGACATCGGGCGAGACGCGGGAGAAGAAGTCCTGTTCCAGGCGGATGCCGGACTGATACTTGGCGGCCAGGATCATGAGGAGGAAGGCGGCGGCGATCCAGGTGAGGAAGCGGCCACGGCCATCGAGATGCCAGGGCATGAGCACGTAGAAGAGCATCAGCAACAGGACGGGCGCGACGGTGGGCGGGTGATAGAGGAACCCGGCGAAGGCCGCGATGCCCGCGATCGGCCATTGGCGAACCGCGGCGAGACCGGCGGCGAAGATGATCATCGGCAGCGCGAAGGTGCGGGGCGTGGGCTCGTATTCGACGGTGAGGACCGAGGGCCCGACGACCGTGGCGCCGAGCGCGAACAGACCGGCGACGAGGGTGGAGGCGCTGTAGCTGAGCCCCACGCTCTGGGCAAGCAGGAAGACGCCGAAGAGGCCGAAGAGGCGAGTGAGAATCTGCTGGGCGACGAGGATGGCCTGGAAGTCGATACCGGTGACCTTGCGGAAGCCGACGGCGATTTCATCGTAGACGGTGAAGGACAAGTGGGGGTGGGTGGCGATGAGGTCGTTCGAGAGGACGCGCGAATCGACCAGCCGCTCCATCATGGGCAGGTAGATTTGCGAGTCCTGATGGAGGTAGGTGTGACCGGGGAAAACGAAGAAGCCGAACAGCCCGATGGCGATCAGCGCAAGAAGCGCCGCAAGCGGACGCTCGTTCATTGCGCCGGGGTCTTTTCCAACTGCTGCTGGATCCAGATGCGTTCGGGGTTGAGCGATTTGGCCTTTTGCAGGGCCTGGCGGGCGTCGGCGTTGCGGTTCCCTTTGCGGTGGGCGAGGCCGATCCACATCCACCCTTCGGCGAGCTTCGGATCGATGGCGACGGCCTTCTGGAAGTCCTTCATGGCGAGGTCGACCCCGCCGCCGAACATGGCGGGGAGGTAGAACTTACCGACGCCGGAGGACATCCAGGCGAGGGCGGATTTGGGGTTCATCCGCAGCGCCTTTTCGATCTCTTCCTTGGCGCAGCGGCCGTGCTGGAAACCCGCCATGGGGTCCGCCGGGATGACCTGGCCGCAGAGGGTGCCCAGCAGGCGATGATATTCGGCGTTGGCCGGTTCGGCGGCGATGGCGGCCTTGGCGGCGTTGATGCCGGATTCGGCGGCGGTGCGGGCCTGGCGCTTGTCGCGGAGTTCGAGGGCGACCTCGGAAAGGTAGGAAAAGGCGATGGCGGTTTCGTAGTGACCGGCGGCGTTTTTCGCGGGTTTGGCGCGGGTTTGGCCGGCCTTCTCAAGGGCGGCGCGGTCCTGGCGGTTGCGAGCGGTTTCGAGGGCCGGGTCGGCGGCGAACACCGTCGTCAGGATCAGAAATGGGAGGGCCGCCGCGCGCATCAGTCTCTATTCTCTCAAATACGGGCGATCTTGCGTTGGACCACCAGGAAGTAAATGGACAGGGCGATGAGCAGGGTGCCGTTGATGGCCAGGATGAAGGGCGCGCCGTGGAGTTCCATCAGCCGGCCGCTGGTGAGATTGCCGAAGGGCATGCCGCCGCGGAAGGCGACGTTGTAGACGCTCATGACGCGGCCGCGCATATCGTCGGTGGTTTGCAGTTGAACGAGGCTGGCGACGAGGGTGAAGACGCTGATGAGCGCGGCGCCGCCGAGGAAGAGAATCACGCAACTGACCCAGAAGATTTTGGACGCCGAGAAGGCGATGGTGATGCCGCCGAGGAGGGTGAGGATGAGCAGCGCGGCGCGGCCCTTGTTCTTGATGTTGCTCATGGAGGCGACGATGAGCGCGCCGGTGACCGAGCCGAGGCCGGAGATGGAGAGCAGCGTGGAGTAGGCGTCGGCGCCCAGATGGAGCACGTCGCGCGCCATGACCGGGAGGAAGGTCACCAGCGGCAGGCCGAGCAGCGTCATGAGGAACGCGAGGACGATGAGCGCCAGCATGCCTTCGCGGTCGCGCACGAAGGCGATGCCGCCCTTCATGGCGTCGAGCGGGCTTTCCTTTTTGGCGCCGATGGGCAGCCGCGCCGGCAGCATGAGAAGCGAGATGATGACGGCGATGAAGCTGAGGCCGTTGAGCGTGAAGCACCAGGCGGCGCCGAGCTGGGCCATGGCGATGCCGCCGATCACCGGGCCGATGACGCGGGCGAGGTTGAACTGAATGGAGTTGAGCGCGATGGCGTTTTGCAGGTCGTCTTTGGGGACAAGCGAGGGGATGATGGACTGATACGCCGGGCCGCCGAAAGCCTGCGCGGTGCCGACGACGAAGCTGAGGAAGTAGATGAATTCCACGCGGACGGCGCCGCGGAAGAGGAGGGCGGCGAGGGTGATGGCGCAGGTCATTTGGATGAACTGCGAGATGAGGAGGAGTTTGCGGCGGTCCATGCGATCGGCGACGACACCGCCGATCAGCGAGAAGAGGAAAATAGGAATCTCGCCCAGGAACGCGTCCAGGGCGAGAGACCAGGCGGAGTTGGTGAGTTCAAAGACCAGCCAGCTTTGCGCGAGTTTCTGCATCCATGTGCCGACCGAGGACAGACATGCCCCGATCCACATGCGGCGGAAATCCGTGTATTGGAAGGCCTTGAAAACGCGTTGCAGCAAGGGGTTTTAGAAGCCGGGCAGCGGCGCCGGACGCGCGATCAGGTGCAGGATGTTGCCGTCGCAGTCGGCGAAGAAGACGAGGCGGTTGCCTTGCGTCTCAAAGGGTTCGCCGAGGAAGAGAACGCCCTTTTCCTTGAGGAATGCCTGGCCTTCGTCGAAGTTGTCGACTTCGATGGCGAAGTGGCGGATGCCGGGGTCGCGCATTTTATTGGAGGGCTTTTCGCCTTCGGAAGGGATGATCTCGATCATCGACCCATTGCGGCCGCGGACGAAGTAGTTGCCGGCGTATTCAAAATTGATGTGAAATTCGAGGAAATCCCGGTACCACTCGGCCAGGCGTTGGGGATTGGGAGAGGCGATTGCCGTATGCTCCAGACCATTAAACATAGGGCGATTGTAGCAGCTTAGGGGTTTAGTAAATTGTGAATGAAAAAACGGTGTTGGAATCGGCCGGGGAGAGGGCGTACTCGCCGTTGGGGAGCGGTTCGGTGGGCTCCAGCTTGTAGAGGCCGGTGGCGACTTTGGTGACGCTCAAGCGTAGGACTTTGGAGGAATCTTTGCGCTTCTTGGGGTTTTCGAAGAAGAACACTTCGCGGGAGCCGCCTTTCGCCTCCATGCGGTAGAGGGAGAGGCGTTCGGGGGCGATGGTTTTGGTTTCGAAGAGAATGATGGGTTCGGCGAGCGGGGTACGCGCTTTGGCGGCGGCGCCGGGGGTGACGTAGGCGGTGCCCTCCTTGCGCTTTTCCTCCTTGGCCTCGTCCTGATCGAGCGGGATGAGCTTGGCGGCGTGCTGGAGGTAGGGGGTGTCGGGTTTGTCGGGGCGGGGGCCGTCGTACTTCTGCGCGGCGAGGGAGGCGGCGAGGGCGATAGCGATGGCTAAGATACGCATGTTTCTTCCATCTTACAGACGCCAGCGGTCGAGCGCGGGTTGCAAAACGGGGTCGGCGAAGTCGCGAATTGTGAATTCGGTGCCTTCCAGGTGCCCTCCATCGCGGTTCACGCCGATGACGCGGGCCCCGGCGGCGCGGCCGGCGCGGATGCCGCCGGGGGAGTCCTCGAAGATGACGATGTCTTGCGGGGCGATGCCGAGCTGGCCTGCGACTTTGAGATAGATATCGGGGGCGGGCTTGGCGTGTTTCACATGGTGGCCGTCGACGATGGCGCGGAAGTGGGCGCGGAGGTGGGCGCCGTCGAGCAGGAAATCGACGTTGGCCGGTTCTGCGTTGGTGCCGAGGCCGACGGGAAGATCGGCGAGCGAGGCCAGGAAGGGGCGGAGGCCGGGCATCAGACACGCTTCCAGTTGGGGGGCCATCATTTCGCGGTAGAGGGCTTCCTTGGCGGCGCCGTGGGCGAAGATTTCGGCTTCGGAGGCGGCTTCACCGAGGAGAATGCGCATGATCTGGTCGTTCCGCTTGCCGGACATCCAGGTGTCGATGCCTTCGGAGGGGAGGTTATGTTGAGCGAGGTAGTCGAGCCAGGCGGCAACGTGGGTGGGGTTGGAGTCGATCAGGACTCCATCCATGTCGAAGATGACGGCGCGCACTAGCGGGTGCTCCGGCGGGAGATTTCCACAGGAAAGGCGGATGGGATTCGTCTGAGGGGGAGTCGGGGAGAAGTCCGGGGAAATTGCGGGGAAACGGGCCGGAAAGCGGCTGTTTCTGCATGGCTGGGATCGGGCAAATCCGAAGGGAGGGGGAAGGTGTGGGGGAGTCCGAGTGGGGGCACTTTTCCATTCTATAATCGCGGGGCGGGGAACGGCCGATAAGTGAGCAATGGCCGATCGCGTACTCAGTCAGGACGAAATTGACAATGTATTCCGCCGGTTTCAGGACCGGAAATCGGAAAACGACCTGTCGAAGCGGGCGCAGCCCTATGATTTCCGGCGGCCGGACCGGATTGCGAAAGATCAGCTGCGGGCGATCCACCTGCTGCACGAAAACTTCGCGCGGAGTTTAGCGTCGAGCTTGTCGGCGTATCTGCGCGCCTATGTGATGGTGAATCTGGTGTCGGTCGAACAGCTGTCGTTTCTGGAGTTCTCGCAGTGCTTGCCGTCGCCCACGTGTATCATCGCCCTGGGCATGCGGCCGTTTGACGGCAATGCGGTGCTGGAGATCAACCCGTCGCTCGTGTTTCCGATTCTGGAGATGCTGCTTGGCGGCACGGGCAAGCCGGCGGCGAACAAGATGACGCGCGAGATCACCGAAATCGAGCAAAGCATTCTGGAGGCGGTCTACCGCATCATTCTGCACGACTTGAAAGACAGCTGGCGGCAGGTGACCAACATCGCCTTTGGTATCGATAGTCACGAGACGGAGCCGTCGTTGCTGCAGTTCCTGGCGCCGAACGAAGCGGTGGTGGCGATCAGTTTGGAAATCCGGATTGGCGATAGCGCCGGGATGATGAACATCGGGATCCCGTCGATCGTCATCAAGATGCTGCGGCAGAAGTTTGACCAGGGTTGGTCGAACCGGCGGTCGGCGGCGTCGGAGGAGGAGCAGGCGCGGGTGATGCGGCTGATCCGGCCGTCGAAGGTGTCGGTGGACGCGCGGCTGGAAGGGCCCACGCTGCGGCTGGAGGATCTGCTGGAGTTGAAGGAGGGCGACGTGTTGGCGTTCGACCATTCGGCCTCGAAACCGATCAGTTTCCTGGTGAACGGGAAGTTGAAGTTCCTGGGGCAGGTGGTGATGGCGAACAACAAGCGTTCGTTCCAGTTGACCGAGCCGTATCGCCATCTGGATTAGGGCCGGTGTGATAGTTTGATGGATCATGAGTGAACGACCGGCGGTAGCGATTGTTGGTGTTGGACGGATGGGTTGGGTGCATGCCACGCACATGTGGCGCCTGGATCAGGCGGGACTTTGCCGGATGGCGGCGGTAGTGGATATCGACACCGATAAGGCCAATCGGTTCGTTTCGCGGTCTGGCTGCGGGGCGCAGGTGTTCGGATCGGTGGAGGAGTTGATCGCGGCCAACGTCTGCGATGCAACGATGATTGTCACGCCGACGGCGTTGCACCGCCAGCATGCCGAGATGCTGGTGCGGGCCGGGCACCGGGTGTTGTTGGAGAAGCCGTTGACGGGAACGTTGGCGGGCGATAAAGAGTTCTGCGATCAGTTGGACCGGGAGTATCCGTCTGCGGTGATGCTGGCGTTTCAGCGGCGGTTCGACGCGGCGCTGCAGTACGCGCGGGAACTGATGGAGACCGGGACGATTGGCAAGGTGTTCAAGATCTATTCGGCATTGGAAGATTCCGGGCCGGCGCCGAACGGCTACCAGAGCGACGGCATTCTGCCCGACATGTCGGTGCACAACGTGGACGAGATTTTGTGGCTGACCGGGCGGATGCCGGACCGGGCCATGGCGGTGGGTTCGCGGATCTACAGCCACGCGTTGACGACCTGCGAGGAAGACTTCGACGACGCCATGTTGTACATGTGGTTCGGCGATGACTTGCTGGGCCAGGTGCAGGTGACGCGGAACCATGTCAGCGGATACCGCGTGGAGTCCATCCTCTATGGCACCGAAGGGCAGATTCAGATCGGCCGGTTTGACCAGCGGCCGGACGCGATTGTGGTGGAGGCGTTCGGCAAACGCGGTGCGAGCGATGCGCTGGCGCGGAAAGTGTTCCCAGGAGGGCGGGGCGGAAATGGCGCGCCGGAGTTTGTGGACCGGTTCGGGCCGGCCTATAAGCGGGAACTGGAAGTGTTTCTGGAGTGCGTGGCGGCCGGCGGCGCGTTCCCGACTTCGCATCGGGATGGGCTGCGGGCACAACAGGTGATTTCGGCTGGGATGGCGGCGTTGAAGGGTGTTGCCGACGGCGTCGACGTCGCCAGTATCTAGATCGGCCTCGCCGGGCTCAGGTGGTTGGGGCTGGCGAATTGGGGAACTCTTCGAGCGAGGCCGGCGAGAGGCTGTGTATGGCTTCGGGCTGGTAGCGGTAGAAGGGGAAGAAGGTCACGGTTGCCGGATCAACGCCCAAGGCGGTGAGGCGGGCGGCGTGAGCGGCGGAGAGCTCGGCGTCTACCGCTCGGTTCAGCGTCCAGGCCCCGATGTGGAAACGGTGGGTGAGCGGTGAGTAACGACTCTTGGACTCAAACAGCGAGTCCTGCCGGGCACCGAGGCCACCTCCGAGATGCATCGAGCGGGCGCCGATTTCCGTACCCCAGACGCGCGTGAAATCGAGTAGAAGTTTGGACGGGCTGTGGTGGACGAATTCGTCGCAGGTTCCGGTGAAATGGGAGTGGACGAAGGGGCCGTAGGCTAGCACGAGGTCGGCCGCGGCGAGACGTCCGCCGTGTCGGCAGACAAGCAACCGAAGATGGGGGCCGAGTGCGGCGCGGAAATTTTCAAACCAGTCGAGCTCCAGGCGATACTCCGGGCGGCTCATGAGCCGGGCCATGGTCTGGTTATACATGCGGACGAAGTCCGGGAGGTGCTGGAGGGCGGTGTCTTCGGCGACGGTAAAGCCCTGGTCGTAGAGCTTGCGAATGGTCTGGCGAAGACGCTTCTGGTAGCGGCGGAGTTGTTCTTCGGGGGCGAGCGTGAGGTCGACGGAGACGGTGAGCCCGAGTTCGCGGATGGAGGCGGCGGCGGGTTCGCCGGAGGGGTCCGTGACGCCGTCGAGCAGTGAGACGTTCTGGAGCAGCGGGTTGAACCGGGTGAAGACGGAGACGACGCCGGTTTGTCGCCAATGATCGAGAAGGGCGTGCCAGGCACGCTGGAAGAACGGTTGCTGGCCGCGGCCGACGGGGCCAGGATAGCCGTAGGCCGAGTTCACATCGAAATAGCCGGGGGCGGCGGGGATGGGGACGCGGTAATACGGCCAAAGAAACGTTTGGTCGTTTTCCTGAAAGAGGAACGCTTCGGGGGTGCCGGAGACGCCGAGGGCCGGGGCGCGGTGGTACAGAGCGGTATGGAAGATATCGTGGGGGACGCGCGTGAGAGCTTCGTCCCAGGCCGGATCTGAGGCAGAAAGGATGCAGATTTCTGTGGAGGCGAGCGTCATTCGAAACGTAAGCGACAGACCCCCTACGGCCTGGCTTCTTCTGGATGTATCGTCTGCAATGTAAAGTTTCTTTAGGGTGGGGCGCCCCGTGCCCTCACTTCGGCTTGACGTGCAGGTCGGTCCATTGGGATAGCCGCCGGGGCTTGGCACCGGCGTTTTCGGTGACCACCACCTGCAGGGAATACGGGCCGGGCTTCATTTTGGCGCCGAGCCGGATGACGCCGTTGGCGGCCTGCGGACTCGCCAGCGCTTTATCGCTCCCCTCGAAGATGACTTTGCCCTCATCGAACAGCCGGACCTGGATGGAGAGTTTGGCGTCCGGTTTGGGGTTCAGGATCTGGAGCGAGTAGGCCACCTCCTCGCCGGGCTGGAAGAGCCGGGTGCCGAGGCGCATGCGGTCGGCCGTATCGGTGCCGGAGGCGACGAACAGGCTGGACAAATACATGCGTTTTTTCTTGAGATCGGGCGCGAACACGAACTGGCTGGCGTTGCCGATGGCGCCGGTGTCGGTGTCGCGAACGGCGGTGCGGAGCTGGTAAGGGCCGGCCTTCTTCAACGGATAGGCGACGGTTACGAACATGCCGCGGGCGACGGCCGCCGCCGCGGTGGCTTTGTCGATAGTGAACGCGGCCGGCCGGAAATTGTTGTGCGGGGCGGCGCCGTTTTCGTCGAACGCCGCGACGAGGATTTCGATTTCCCCATGCAACTTGCCGTCGGGGCCCTCGGTCAGCTTGATGTTCTCCAACCCGATGTGAAGCAGGCAGTGGAGATAGGGCGCTTGCTTGTCATCCACCGCAAACATCCCGGAGAGCTTCACCGGAATGGCGGCCGATTGGAAGGGCGAGTTCAACGCCAGCACCAGTTGCTGCTGCGAGGTCTGATTGGCGGGCGCGGCGGCCGGCTTATCGGCCACGCCGACGAACCCGGTGCGGCTGCGGACCTCCAGCCCCTTGCGCTTCACCCGGACCGTAATCTTGTGATATTTCCGGTCGAAGGTGGCCTCCTCCGGCGCGTAGCCGAGCAGGTAGAAGCCGGACTGGTCATCCAGCACGCGGCGGAGCGCATCGTCCGGAAAGTTGGTGTTGATGAAGGACTTGCCCCCGGTATCGGCGGCCAGGATCCGGAGCGGGTCCTGCGTCTGCTGGAATTCGCGGGCGCGGCGCTCCAGCAGGCGGTCGGCCTGCAGTTGATTGCGGACGCTGTCGGCGGCGGTCAGGCCGAGCGTTTGCAGACCCCGGGGATCGATGGTGTAGATGACCACACCGGCGCGCGTCGCATGATCGGTCAGCCTACGGAGCGGATCGGTGAGCGTTCCTTCGACGGTGTCGGACCCTCTGCTGCGGGTCTGCATCTTGAAGCCTTCCGAGAGCAGGACAATCGACTTGCGACCCGGCACGTTCGCCAAGCCATTGACGATCCACTGAATGGCGCCGATCGACCCAAATCCCGCGTTGCGATTGAGCATCTCGTCCTCGGGCGCGTCGGAATCTTCCGACTCTTCATCGACGGAGGTAACCGGCCCGGCGCCGCTCCGGGAACGAAAATTCCAGCGAAGAGTATCGGCCAATTGGTTGATCTGGGCGTGGTCGGCCGTGAACGATTGCACGGCCCCGGCTCCCGCGCCGGTCCGCATCATCGCCACCAGATCGCCAGGTTGCAGGCTTGCTGTGAATTTTTTAATGGCCTCGCGAACCTGATAGACGCTCTCAAAACTGAGGGACAGATCATCGACAACCAGGACGATCGTGCGGCGGATTTGTTCGGGCTTATAGGCGGGCGGTGGAATGGGAACGGCGTTCGGGTTGGCGCGGCGCGCCGGGAGCGGGGTGGGGCCGGACTGGGCGGCGATGTAAGCGAAACGACTGATTTTTCGAGGTTTGCCGTCCTGCAGGAGCTCGAAATCATCGGGGGAGAGGTCGGTGACAACGTGGCCGGACTTGTCGGTGACGATGGCATCCACCTGGACCAGATTGACCGTGACGCGGATGAGCGGCGCGTCGGGATCGGGCTGTTGGGCGGGGAGAGTGAGGAGAACAGAGAGGAGCGCAAGGCGCCGCATGCCCCCGATTATAGGTCCGATTTCGGGCTGGATTTTCCTTCTTCGGAAAAACTTTGCTATACTCGATTTTGTTCGGTCGGCGCTGGTGCGTTGCTGCCCCGCGGTTGGACAAAAGTTCGAGCAGTAATCCGCTGGCGTAGCTCAGCTGGTAGAGCATCTGATTTGTAATCAGAGGGTCGGGGGTTCGATCCCCTCCGCCAGCTCCAAAGGTTCCCGCAGTTTCAATCAGGACCTGCCAGTACAGCACGGCGGTTACTGAGATCAAGTTTTACCCGGACAGGTGGCGGAGCGGTCAATCGCAGCAGACTGTAAATCTGCCGCCCCTTGGGGCTACGAAGGTTCAAATCCTTCCCTGTCCACCATCACATCTGAAGTTTTCCGAATAGGGGTTACTTAGGACCCAATAGGAAATTCGGGCCGTTGTAGCTCAGCTGGTAGAGCGCGTCCTTGGTAAGGACGAGGTCACCGGTTCAATCCCGGTCAACGGCTCCACTCTTTTGTAGTATCTTCCTCCGGCGCCACTTCGGCGCGACATATCCCTGAACAGGTTGCAATCGCATGGCGAAAGAAAAATTTGACCGATCAAAGCCCCACGTCAATATCGGCACCATTGGCCACATTGACCACGGGAAGACGACGCTGACGGCGGCGATCACCAAGACGCTGTCGAAGCACAATCCGAAGAACTCGTTCCGCAGCTTCGATTCGATCGACAACGCGCCGGAAGAAAAA
>JBIKOG010000332.1:0-6943 GCA_044358225.1 Bryobacteraceae bacterium
GCAGAGCCCAAGCCCTTCATCTGGACAGCGAGAGCTCAGGACATCCTGGCGAAAGTCATGCGGGCCCAGGACACGCTGAATAAACGACAGACTGTTTGAAGCAGACCACTAGCTGTCGCAGCTTGTTTGTATAACGAATGCGGCGAACGTACGCCCGGTCGTCCATCGGAGTGGAAGAGCCGATAAGCCAATCGATTTCAGGTATTCCATGCGGGACAGTCCAGCCCAAGAGGCCCATCAGGAGGCTGCGGTTTGGCTCGCCTCCCTGACCGATCGCAGCTTCCACCGCAGTTTGGTTCCCTTCTACCCGATTCGTCCACTCCTGCAGAATGTCCCAAACAGGTAGAAAGGCGGCTCGATCGGGAGCAGTCACACAACCGGCCACCAGGACCGGCACGATTTGCGATTGCCGTTCTTCGGCTGCCTCGACTCCGTCAAGGAGTAACCCGCCGATCAGCGGTGCCCGGCGAAACGCCGACTCATGATCGTGGCGAATCAACTCATTCACCAGGCGAGCCTCGGCATCACGGTTCTCGTACCCCGCTACCAGAAGCCGGATCACCTCATGCCAGCGGGGATCGCCGCAGTGTCCCTTCAACGTGTCCCAGACCGCGTCGACGCCACCTTGCCCAGAACGCCGCTTGACGTGCTCCGCCGTCAGGTATTCCTGGAAGGTCAGATGGACGAAACTATACAACTGGTCCCCAGCCTCCATTAGCAGGCCCGCGCGATCCTTCACGAAAGTCAGGAACTGTTGGGCGATCTGGTCCGGCTCATGATCTGGATCTTCGGGTTCGTTCTTCGTGATGTATCCTGTCAGGAACTTGATCAGTTCTTCATAGGGAGCTATCGCTCTCTCCCGATTCCCCTTGGTGTCACGGCATTGCATCCAGTGCGCAATGGCTTCTATGCGGTAAAGATTCCGTCGCTCAACCCTGCCGCGCTTCTTGCCCTCCGTATCGGCGTATTTGTAGTTGTGCCAAGTCGCCAGCAGTGTCTCCGTGCACTTGCGGTATAACAACACGCGTTCATCCGGCAGGTCCGCTTCGATACGGTGGACCAGGGCGATGATTGTCAGGAGAAGGGGATTTTCCGCCAACTCTCGAATCGCCGTATGTTTGGGATTTCGCAGGATGGCGACCAAGTCATTCGCGTTCTTGTCGCGTTCGGAACGATTGGCGATGCGCGCAACGTACCAGTCCCGAACAAAGTGCTCCATCTCCGGCAGCCTAAGCGGAGCAACCTGGTAGTGCGTCCACTCTTCGTTGCGAAAGCGGAAAGGCTCCACGTAACCGACGAAACGGGAAGAGATCAGGAACGTATTGTGGGGGTAAACTTTCGACAGACTTGCGATCCGGCTGCGCACCTCGGGCCGCATGCCAGACTCCGGGAGTTCATCCAGCCCGTCAAAGAAGAGAATCGTGCGGCCTGACTCCAAATAGTACTCGAGGAAGTCACGCTCGACGGGGAGTTCCAACTGACCGCGCATCGTCGCAATGATGTAGTCCTGCAGCGACAGATTTGGCGTCTTGCGGAGTTCCTCGGCGTACCTGCGGAGTACCACGAGGACCGGCAGTCGATTCTCCGGCATTAGCTTGAACCGCGACTGCAATGCGCTCGACTGCCCTGACAAGGCAAGAAATTTAAGCAGGGTGGTCTTTCCGCTGCCAGGATCGCCCAATACGATGGTTCGCATTCCTGGCGCAAGGAAATCCAAGGGATTCCAACGTGCTGCCTCGTCTTTCACTCCTTCTGGCGTGATTTCGAGGGGGATATAGATATTCTCCATCGGGATCCCCTGTGCCGTCTTCTGTTCGCGCACCGGAACCCCGACGAACTGGATCTCGCGGTATAACTCCTCAAGGGCATCGTTGTAGCGTTTACGGAGGTCTTCGATGGATCGCCGCTTTTTCGCGTCGCGGTCCAGCAGTTCCGGGTAATAGTAGAGACAGATCGACTCCACTTGCAGGAACAAGCTTTGGAGACTGCGATGGCCCCAGTGTTCGACTGCAAACGGTAGACCCAGTTTCTTCTTAAGTCCCTGCAGCCAGGTTACATCCCCGCCGTCTTTTCGCGTTGCGGATTCGACAGCGTCTTGCGGGGTAACCAAAACCCACTTCTTCAACTTCAGTTTCTTCTGGGCTTCCTTCGTCGTTAGGAGTCCCTTCTCAATTTCGCTGCGATCTTTAGAACTAAGCGGTGACGGAAGGAACTTATACTGGAACCCTACTTTACCTGCAGGGCCATCCTCGAATCCGTCGAGTCCGTGATAGTCGCCTGCGGCATCCGAATAGAGCGAGATGGAACGGCCTGCGCGCCTGGCTTCGTGGAATCGCAGGAGGTCCACGATCCGTGCAAATTCCTTGCCACCTTCGGTCCCCTTGGGCAGGGTATCCCAAAGGGATCTGGTATCTGGCAAGCGCTTCGTAAGAGCCATAGAATTCGACTGTATCAGTTCAGACCGGGCGAATTGGGGGCACGGAAACTGATTACGGACTTACCAATCCGAAACATCTCGGGCATACAAAATGGTGTCTCCGAGTTTTCGCCTTCACCGGACTGAAGGGCTCGGCCGAAATGCGGACCGTGACCGGCGAGCGGGGTACATGTCGTTGTCTTCAGGCAGACAGAAGTGGGCGAACCGGAGCGTAGCCACAAACGGTATTCCGGGAGATTCACCGGGTAGTTCTGCCAGGAAGCCTTCACTGCTTAAGTAAGCCCGCGTGAGTATCGGAGGGTGGTACTTTTTCCGGGTCGAAATAATCATCCGACTCGCTTCTCTTCAAAGCTTGTGGCGATTCGAAGCAAGAAGTAGTGCCTAAGCTTGCGTGGCTCCTATTGGGAGAGGAGCGCATCGAGGCGTTTGTTGTCTTCGCGGTACCTTTCCCAGATGCGGGGGTCGGTGGGCGGGGTGGAGGCTTCGGTGCGGCTCTTGGCTAGGAGGGTGGTGAGGATGAGCGACATGCCGGAGCGGAGGAGGACACCGGAGAGTTCGGCCTCCATGGCGGACAGGCGCCGGAACGCAGACGGTGCAGGGTTGCGACGGAGTTGGATTGGTGGAAGTCAGCCTTTGAGAACCTCTGGATCCAGGTTAGGGTCCCGAACTCTGTGGGATGCGCCTTTCAGCGACTCATGCCATCCCGCAACCCTAATGCCTGAAGAAGTGCCTGAAAGCCCGGGGGCGGTTCGCAGTCAATCGACACGCTTTCCCGAGTGCGTGGATGAGTGAACTCCAGATGCGCGGCGTGGAGAGCGACGCGAGTGATTCGCTGTTCCAGTTTTCCAGCTGGATTGTACTTCCTGTCGCCGAGGATCGGGTGGCCGATTGCCGACAACTGCACACGGATTTGATTTTGTAATCCGGTCACCAGCCAGACTCGGACGACCGATGCCCCTTTCAGGCGATGTTCTACGGAATAGTGAAGTTCCGCACGAGACGCATTCGGATCTCGTGCTGTGGTCACCCTTTGGAACGTTCCGTCCTGCCGAAAGTAATGCACGAGCGTCCCTTCTTCCACGCGAAGATGACCGCCCACTACTGCCAGATATTCCCGCACCGGGGTGTGGTGGATAAATTGCTCGACGAGTGCTTCCCGATCCGGCCAGGTTTTGGCAAAGAGCAGAATCCCCGAGGTATCCCGATCGATGCGATGCACCACAAAGGCCCGCTGTCTCTTTGCTTCGAGCTCCGCCGACAGAAGAGAGAGGGCGGAGGGAAGATCGCCTTCGTCCTTAGGCACCGCCAGCATTTTGGCAGGCTTGTTGAGGACAACAACGGCATCGTCCTGGTAAAGCACGCGAAGCTGCCGCCGGGCCTCCTTTCCTAAACGGCGACCGCCGCCGGGTCGAGTGATTCTCATGGGAAACGGATGATGGTCCCTCGCTATGCTAGCAGGATCCGGGCCGATCATCGCGCCGCGCGGCGGTCAGGAGGAGAGGAGCGCGTCTAGGCGTTTGTTGTCTTCGCGGTACTTTTCCCAGATCCGGGGGTCGGTGGGTGGGGTGGTGGCTTCGGTGCGGCTCTTGGCCAGGATTTGTTCGATTTGGTGGACTACCTTTGGGTTTTGGGCGGCGATGTCGGTGGACTCGGCCGGGTCCTTGGTGAGGTCGTAGAGTTCGATGTTTGCCGTCTTTGTGGCTTGGTAGGCTTTCCACTTTCCCATACGGATGGCGCGGGTTAGCTTGTCGGGCGTTAGTTGTTCCCAGTAGAGGTAGGCCGACTCCTTTTGTTTCTTGCCTAGGAGGGTGGGGAGGATGGAGGTGCCGTCGATTCCCTTCGGGGTTTCGGCGCCGGCGAGGGCGGCGGCGGTGGGGAGGAAGTCCCAGAACGCCGTCGGGTGGTTCGTGACGCGGCCGGCGGGGACGTGGCCGGGCCAGCGGGCGATTTGGGGGACTCGGAGGCCGCCTTCGCGCAACGTTCCTTTGACTTCGCGGAGGCTGGCTTGGCTTCCGAATCGCGCGTTGTTGGCCGGGCCGCCGCCGGGGCCGTTGTCGCTGGCGAAGAGGACTAGGGTGTCTTTGTCGAGGTTGAGTTCTTTGAGGAGACTCATGAGGCGGCCTAGGTCAGAGTCGAGACGTTCGACCATGGTGGCGTAGATCTTTTCGCCTTCCTTCCAGGGCTCGTTTTCAAAACGGCCGAGGTTGGGGACGTTGTTGCGGGTGTAGGGGCCGTGAGGAACTGTCCAGGCGCAGAAGAGGAAGAAGGGGTTGTTGCGGTTGTCGCGGATGAAGTTGAGGCTTTCGTTGGCGATCAGGTCTTGGGCGTACACCTTTTTTGCCGAGGATTGGGCGATGGGCTCCTTCTGGCTGTTGCGCCAGAGGTAATCGACGTAGAAACGGTGGGCGTGGCGCTGGCAGTTGTAGCCGTAGAAGAAATCGAAGCCCTTCTTGTTGGGGGTGCTGGCGGAGTCCGGACCGCCGAGGCCCCATTTGCCACAGATGCCGGTTTTGTAGCCCGCCTCTTTCAGGACCGTTGCCACGGTGGTGTCGCGGGGGGCGAGGGGGTGTTGGCCTTCGGGGTAGGCCTCCCAATTGTTGCGGACGGTGGCGTGGCCGAGGTGGTAGCCGGTCATGAGGGTGCCGCGGGCGGGGGCGCAGACCATGGCGCCGGCGTAGGCGGCGGTGAAGCGGAGGCCTTCGGTGGCGAGGCGGTCGATGTGGGGGGTCCGGATGACTTTTTGGCCGTAGCAGCCGAGGTCACCGACGCCGAGATCGTCGGCGAGGATGAGGATGATGTTGGGCTTGCGGGCTGGGATGGCGGCGGCGGCCATGGCGGCGAACTGGCGGCGGGTGAGGCTGGACATGCTGGAAGTTAGTTTATCTTGACGCGGTGCGTGGGGAATTCTCGCCATCTGAGTGAGGACTGATTCCTGTGAAACTACTTTTCCTGTTGGGCACCGTTGTTTTTGCGCAGAGCTTGCCGCCTTATTTGATTTCGACCGCTGCCGGCGGGAGCCGGTTGAGCATTGCACCGCAAGGGGTTAGCGCGGTTGACGTGCGGCTGATTCTGCCGGCGGCGGTGGTGGCGGACCCGGCGGGGAATTTGTATATTTCTGACTCCTACTACGACAGGGTGTTGAAGATTGCTCCGGGGGGATTGGTGACGACCTACGCCGGGTCGGAGACCGGGTTTGGCGGGGATGGCGGGGCGCCGACGGCGGCGAGGTTTAACGGCGTTTCGGGGCTGGCGTGGACTCCGGCTGGCGAGTTGTTGATCTGCGACGTGCGAAATGCGCGGGTGCGGAAGGTGTCGCGGGATGGCGCCGTGATCACCACCATTGCCGGGACCGGGAGCGTGGACCGTACCGGCGACGGGGGGCCGGCGACCGAGGCACCGATGGGAAATCCGCGCGGGGTGGCGGTGGACCGGGCGGGGAATGTGTATGTGAGTGACTCGCTGAACAGTGTGATTCGCAAGATTGATGGCCAGGGGATTGTGACGACCTTTGTGGGTACCGCGGCGGGGCTGCGGTCGCCGAACGGCATGGCGTTTGATGGGCAGGGGAATCTGCTGGTGGCCGATACGTTGAACAACCGGGTGCGGCGCGTGGGCGCGAATGGCGCGGTGGAAATCATTGCGGGGACGGGCGTGGCGGGGAGCCAGGGCGGGACGACGACGGCGCTGGGAACGCAGTTGAACGCGCCATCGGACGTGGTGGTGAACCGGGCCGGGGACGTGTTTATCTGCGACCGGTTGAACGGGCGGATTCTGCGGGTGCGGGGGACGGCGATTTCGATTGTGGCCGGGAATGGGACGAGCAAGACGGTGCCGGGATCGGCGTTGGCGTTTGGCCTGGGGCTGCCGGTGGGGATCACGATGGACGTGGACGAGCAGGTGGCGGTGGTGGACGATGCGCTGCGGCGGGTGTTCCGCGTGAACACGGTGACCGACCGGATTACGGCGGCGGCGGGGACGATTCCGGCGCTGGCGGCGGGGGACAACGGGCCGGCGGAACGGGCGGCGCTGTTTCAACCTTCGGGCGTGGCCGCGGATACGGATGGGAGTTTTTATGTTTCCGATGTGATCGACAACGTGGTGCGCAGGGTAGGCGCGGATGGCGTGATTCGCACTGTGGCGGGGACGGGAGCGCTGGGAGTGAACGCGGGCGGGGTGGCGCGGAATGTGGATTTGGGACGGCCGCGGGGATTGGCGATGGATCGGAACCGGAACCTGTACATTGCGGCGACGTGGGGTGGGTATGTCTATAAGCTGACGCCGGCGGGGGTGCTTTCTGTCTTCGCGGGTGCGACGACGTTGGGGTTTGCCGGGGACGGGCAGTTGGCGACGGCGGCGCGGTTGAACATTCCGTTCGCGGTGGCGGTGGATCCGCGGAATGACTCGGTTTACATTGCCGATTCGGCGAACAACCGGGTGCGGCGGGTGGATGCGCGGGGGATCATTACGACGTTTGCGGGGAACGGGGAGGCGGGGTTCAGCGGGGAT
>JBIKOG010000363.1:0-5806 GCA_044358225.1 Bryobacteraceae bacterium
TAGCAGCTGGGGAGGATGCCGAAGATGCGCTGCAGATCGCGGAGGCCGGGTTCTTCGCGGCGGGTGAACTCCTCGACGGCTTCGAGCGGATGCAGGATGCGCTGGTAGGCGGCCGGGGCGGGCGGGATGCTGTGGTAGTTGGTGTGGTAGCCGATGTCGTGGCGGGCGAGAGCCCCGATGACGTCGCGCCGGTTGCGCTTTTCCAGGCGCCGGGCCTTTTCGCCCACCACTTTGAACGTAGCGCGGACCCCCATTTTTTCGAGGGTCGTGGCGAGGCGGAGGGCAGCGTCGTCACTGGCGGGGTCTACGTAGTCTTCGGTGTCGAACCAGAGGAGGTAGTAGATGGGCTTCGTTTGGGCAAGGAGGGGGAGGGCAAAGAATAGCGCGAGGAGAAAACGCATGGAATCTGGTTATAACATGGGAACTATGTTCAGAATCGTCTTGGCCGTTTTTGCGGTGTGCGCGTACGGGCAAACGCCGGAGTTCCAGCGCGATATTCGGCCGTTGTTGGGGAAGAAATGCGTGGCTTGCCACGGGCCGGACGAGCATGGGCGGCAGGCGGGTTTGCGGCTGGACACCTTTGACGGGGCGACGAAGACGGGGGCGATTGTACCGGGGAATGCGGCGAAATCGCGCGTGTTGGCGCGGGTGACGCATGCTTCGCGGCCGATGCCGCCGACGGGGCCGCGGCTGACGGAGACCGAAGTTGGATTGCTGCGGCAATGGATTGACGCGGGGGCGAAGTATACGAACCACTGGGCGTACGAGAAGCCGAAGCGGGCGCCGTTTCCGCCGACGGCCAATGCCATTGATTTCTTTGTGCAGGCGAAGTTGACGGAGCTGGGTTGGACGGGCGCGAAAGAGGCCGATCGGGGCACGCTGGCGCGGCGCGTAGCGCTGGACTTGACCGGGGTTCCGCCGGACCCGGCCGTGTTGGCGGAGTACATGAAGACGGGCGCGTATGAGAAGTATGTGGACGCGCTGTTGGCCAGTCCGCAGTATGGGGAACGCTGGGCGAAGGTTTGGCTGGACTTGGCGCGGTACGCCGACACCATGGGGTATGAGAGCGATGCGAAGCGGACCATCTGGCCCTATCGCGATTGGGTGATCCGCGCGTACAACGAGAATTTGCCGTTCGATAAGTTTACGCAATTGCAGTTGGCGGGCGATCTGATTCCGGATCCATCGGTGGACGATTTGGTCGCGACGGGGTTTCATCGGAATACGATGACCAATCGCGAGGGCGGGACCGACGATGAGGAGTTTCGAGACGCCGCCATTCGCGACCGGGTGGCGACGACGGGGCAAGTGTGGATGGGGCAAACGTGGGGTTGCGCGCAGTGCCACACGCACAAGTACGACCCGCTGACGCACAAGGAGTTCTACCAGCTTTACGCGTTCTTCAATCAGACGGCCGACGACGATCACAACTCGGACCGGCCGGTGTTGAAATTGACATCGTCGGCATCGACACTGGTGCTGAAAGAACTGCCCGCCGAGAAGCAGCGCAAGACGCGGATTTACGATCGTGGCAATTATCTAACGCCGGGGGAAGAGGTGAAGGCGGCGGTGCCGGTGGCGTTCCACCAATTGCCGGCGAAGGCGCCGGTGAACCGGCTGGGCTTTGCGAATTGGCTGGTGAGCCCGGAGAATCCGCTGACGGCGCGGGTGACGGTGAACCGGTTCTGGGCGCGCCTGTTTGGCCGGGGATTGGTGGAATCCGAGGAAGACTTCGGGACGCAGGGCATCGGCCCGACGCATCCGGAATTGTTAGACATTCTGGCTTTGGACTTTCAGAAAGACTGGGATGTGAAGAAGCTTTTGAAGCGGATTGTGATGTCTGCGACCTACAAGCAGGCCTCAGAGGTGACTCCATCCCTGCTGAAGCTGGACCCGGCGAACAAGTACTATGCGCGAGGAGCGCGATTCCGGCTGGATGCCGAGGTGGTGCGGGACCAGGCGCTGGCGGCGGCGGGACTGCTGAGCAAGAAGCAGTTTGGCCCGCCAGTGATGCCGTGGCAGCCTGATGGCGTGTGGCTAGTGGTCTACAACGGCGATAACTGGGAGACGTCAAAGGGCGAGGATCGGTACCGGCGCGCGCTGTATACGTTCATGCGGCGGACAAGCGCATATCCATCGATGATGAACTTCGACGCCCCGAATGGGGAGACGTGCACGATTCGCCGGATTCGGACGAATACGCCGCTGCAGGCGCTGACGTCGATGAACGATCCGGCGTTTATGGAAGCGGCTCAGCGGTTGGCGGAGAAGGCCGTGAAAGAGTCGCCGCTGGATCCGGCGAAGCGGCTCTTCGAACTCGTGCTATTGCGGCCGCCCACGAAGGCGGAAGCGGCGCGCGTTCTGCAACTGCAGCGGCAGGCCGAGACGGAGCTGCGCGGGCAACCAGAGAATGTCAGCAAACTGCTGCGTTATAGCGAAGTGCTCTATACGGAGGACCGCGTGGCAACGTTGATTCCCGATGGGCGAACAGCGCCGAAGGAGTGGCGATTTGCGACGGCCGACCCGGGTGCGGATTGGATGAAACCGGCATTTGACGATAGCCGGTGGGGAGCGGGGCCGGGGTACTTTGGCAAGTTGACGAAGCCCAGTGAGACAGTGACGATTCGGACGCCGTGGGAGACGGAAACGCTGTATTTGCGCTACGTGATTGACCTGCCATCGCCCATGCCGACAAAGTTCAAGATGCCGGTGCGGACCAATGCGCAGTTCGATGTATGGGTGAATGGTGTCTCGGCACTGAACAACATCTATGAACGGGCCGGCCACTACGAATACACGCTGAATGAGAACGGACAGAAGGCGTTCCGGCCGGGAAAGAACGTCATTGCCGTGCGCGTGGGGCGGTATGGGGCGCAGAGCGCCGAGCAGATCTTCGACCCGGGATTGGTGGGGTCGCTGCCATTGCCGCGAACACAGCCGGGGCGAAATGATGCTGGGCGCGCGGCGTGGGTGGTGGTGGCGAATACGGTGTTGAATCTGGACGAAACGGTGACACGGCGATGAACGAGAAAATGCGAACGGCACTGGCGGCGACGCGGCGGCACTTCCTGAGCGGGTGCGGAATTGGGTTAGCGAATATGTTCCTGGCCGAGGCGCAGGAGGCGAAGTTACCGGTGGCGAAGGCGAAATCGGTGATCTTCCTGCATATGGCGGGTTCGCCGAGCCAGTTGGAGCTGTTTGACTATAAGCCGGAGTTAGTGAAGTATAACGGGAAGCCTTGTCCGGATGAGTTATTGAAGGGCAAGCGGTTCGCGTTTATCAAGGGCGTTCCGAAGATGCTGGGGACGCCGTATAAGTTCAAGCAGCATGGGCAATCGGGCGCGTGGGTGAGCGAGTTGATGCCCGAGTTTTCGAAGATCGTGGACGATGTGACGATTGTGCGGTCCATGAGTACGGACCAGTTCAACCATGCGCCGGCGCAGCTGTTTTTGCATACGGGGAATCCGCGATTCGGGTTTGCGTCGATGGGGGCGTGGGCGACGTATGGATTGGGTTCGGAGAACAAGGATCTGCCCGGGTTTGTGGTGTTGACCAGCGGCGGGAACAATCCGGATGGCGGGAAATCGCTGTGGGGATCGGCGTTCTTGCCGAGCATTCATCAGGGGGTGCATTGCCGGTCCCACGGGGACCCGGTGCTGTTCCTGAGTGACCCGGAAGGCATGACGCGCAACGTGCGGCGGAAGACGCTGGACGCGTTGAAAGACCTGAACGCGATGCAGGCCAAGCAGGCCGGGGATCCGGAGATTGAGGCGCGGATGGGGCAGTATGAACTGGCCTATCGGATGCAGATTTCGGTGCCGAATGTGATGGACATATCGAAGGAACCGGAGGCGGTTCATAAGATGTACGGGACCGAGCCGGGGAAGACGAGCCTGGCGAACAACTGCCTGTTGGCGCGGCGGCTGGTTGAGAACGGCGTGCGGTTTGTGCAGATTTATGACTGGGGTTGGGACCATCACGGAACCAGCAAGCGCGACGATATTCAGTATGCGTTGCAGCCGCATATTAAGACAGCCGACCAGGCGGTGACGGCGTTGATCCGCGATTTGAAGCAGCGCGGGTTGTTGGACCAGACGCTGGTCGTGTGGGGCGGGGAATTCGGACGGACTCCGATGCGGGAGAACCGCGGAGGGACGGAGGGCGCGTTTATTGGGCGCGATCATCATCCCTACGCCTACACGATGTGGATGGCGGGCGGAGGAATAAAGAAGGGTCTCAATTACGGGGAAACGGATGAGATTGGTTACTACGTGACCAAAGACAAAATGACTCCGAGAGACCTGCAGGCGACCATTTTGCACCAATTGGGTTTGAATCCGTATCAGTTGCACTATCCGTATCTGGGGCTGAATCAGCGGCTGATCGGGCCGACAGATGAGGGAAGGGTAATGAAGGATTTGTTGGTTTAGACTGATTTGTATGAAATTACTGCTGATGGGAATGTTGGCGATGGGCGCACTGAGCGCGCAGGACCTGTTGGTGAAAGACGCGACCGGCCAGTGGAAACAGGCCATCACGAACGTGCTGAAGGCTGCCGAGAAGATGCCGGCGGAGAAGTATGACTACAAAGCGACGCCGGAAGTGCGGACCTTTGGCGGCTTTGTGGGACACATTGCCGATGCGACGGTGATGTTCTGCGCGGCCGCTTCGGGCGAGAAGAAGGCGCCGGCGGGCGCGGAAAAGACGATGAAGACGAAGGACGCGCTGGTTGGTTCGTTGAAGGATTCGATTGCCTACTGCGACAAGGTGTACGGCGGGTTGACGGGCTCTTCGGCGGTGGAACCGGTGAAGTTCTTCGGGCAGGAACGGACGCGCGCCGGTATCCTGTTCTTCAATAACATGCACGTCTACGAGCATTACGGGAACCTGGTGACCTACATGCGTTCGAGCGGATTGGTTCCGCCGTCGAGCGAAGGCCGGTAGGGATTCAGAGCCGCAGGAATAGCTTGTTCTTCTCCATCGAACGGAGGAAGAGCCAGGTGATTCCGAAGAAGACGGCGAACGAGAACAGCGCCCAAGCGAGTGGTGAATCCTTGGGCGCGAAGGGTTTGACGGCGTCTTCCACCAGGCCGTGGAGGATATAGCCGGCGAGGGCGTTGACGCCGAGGGTGCGGAAAACGCCCAGTTGGCGGCCCTTTTCGTCCGTCCACCAGCGGAAGAAGACGTAGACAGCGAGAGAGAAGCCGGTGGCGAAAGTGAGATAAGACACGCTGCCGGCTTGCTGGCTCATGGTCCACATATCGCGGGCGTGCCAGGGGGCGACGAAGGGCGGAGCGGCGAGGACACCACCGCTCGACAGGCACGAGAGGGCGTAACCGGCGACCATCAAGAGGGCGGCGACTCGGAGCATGGCGGCCTTCGCGGCGTCGGCATACATGTAGGTGAGCGAGCCGGCGAGGACCGGGATGGTCCAGGTGAGGAAGCCGAGCGGGCCGCCGTCGATGACGCGATTGGCACGGAGCCATTCGTGCCACCAGGTGGCGGAGAGAATGACGTGCAAAGTGGCGGAGCCGAGGAGCCAGAGGAGTTGCGCGCGGGCCGAGCGGGCGATGACGGGCAGAACCCAGAGGCTGGTGACGCCGATGTGGACGAGGGCCTGGAACATGGATCGGCGCCAGGCGTTGGAGAGGAATCCGGAGATGCCTTCGGCCGTTAGGGCGTCCCAGGAGGGGAATTTTCCGTCGAGGTGATAGAGAACCGCGCCGACGAGGATGAGCCCGAAGCCGCGCGTTATCGCCTGCTTATAGGCCTCGCGGGAGCCGACTTTTTCGACGTGCCTGAGGAC
>JBIKOG010000162.1:0-17353 GCA_044358225.1 Bryobacteraceae bacterium
CGGCATGATGGTGTCGGCATAGCTGCAGTAGGTATTGTGGTGCTTCAGCAGCGGGTGGATGGCCGCGAAACCGCCGAGAAAATTCACCAGGAACATGCCGGCGACCGTGTAACCGCGGAACTGATCGAGGGAATGGAGACGAGGGCGCTGGGGGTCAGGCATTCCCCGTTAGGTTAAAACATTACGGCGCCGAGCATGCGGCGGCCCTGCACGTGGCTGAGGGCTTTTGATACCAGACGGAAGCTGTCGCGTTCGCTTTCGATCATCATGATGACGCCATCGGTGGTCATGGTGATGGCCATGGCGTCAGCGGTGGTGTCGAAGCCGGGGCCGTCGATGAGGATCCAATCGAACTGGGCGCGGAGGGAGTGCAGGACGACGTGGAGGCCGCGGAGGTCGAGGGCGTCCATGGGATAGGCGTTGGTGTCGCCGACCGTGAGGAAATAGACCTGGGTGCCGGCAACGCGGCGGAAGCACTGGGGCATGGCGATGCGACTGGCGCGGGTGACTTCGCAAAGGCCAGGGGAGGCGGGGACGTTGAGATTTTCGTGGAGCGTTGGAAAGGAGAGATTCGCATCGACAACGAGCACGCGAGTGTCCTGGATGGCGGCCATGGCGAGGGCGAGATTGGCGGCGGTGCCGTGGCGGGGACGGCGGCCGTCCATGTTGGTGAAGGCGATGACCTGCAGGAGGTCGTTAGGATCGGGCAGTTCGGCCTGAGCGCTATTGAGGCGGTTGCGGAGCTGACGGATCTGTTCTTTCCAGTCGGCCGGGTAGGCCGGGTCGGTCATGGTGAAGGCGCCGCGGGCCTGGTCAAAGGTGATTTGCGGGATGTCGCGGAGGCTGAGGAAGCTTTCGCGCAGGGGCAAGTTGGCGGGCGAGGCGGGCTCCTGAATTGGGTCCGGGTTGTGGGATTGTGTCCACGATTGTTGCAGGGCGCTTAAGGTGTCCTGCGCCGAGAGAGAGGCGGCGTTGTTGACTGCGGGGTTGGGGCTCATGCGTCTCCTTTGGTCTTGCGCTTGGTGGTTTCCAGTAGTTTCTGCACCCGTGGCCGTTCGGCCGGAGGCAGATAGACGAGCATCTCTTCGTAGATGGCGGAGGCGTTGCGGAACATGGCCAGGCGGGTGTAGGCGGTGGCCAGGGTGTCGTCGATTTCGCGGCTGCGGCCGAAGACGCGCCGGGCCTGTTGGGCGTATTCGAGTGCCTTTTCGGCGGGCCCACCGCCTTGCAATAATGCCCAAGCCAGGTTGTTGAGAATCAGCGGGTTGTTTTTATCGTGGGCCAAGGCTTCCTGGTACTTCGACAAAGCGCCCGCCTTGTCGTTGCGTTCGGAGAGCAGAGCGGCGTGTTGGAGCCACACGGCGGCGTTCTTCGGGTAGAGTTTTTCGGTCTCAGTGTAGAGGGCCAGGGCGCGATCCACTTCGCCGGCAAGCGCCAGGGAACCGGCATGGCCTAGGCGGTATTCGACGGAGGCTTCGTTCAATTTGCGGAGCTGCTCGAAGGACCGGGCGGCGCCGGCGCCATCGCGCAGTTCGATCTGTATGGCGGCCAGGCGGCGGAGCAGAGATTCATCCGGATTGTCCTGTTTCTGAATAGCGGCCTGGAGGGTGGCGCGGGCGGCATCGGCATCGCCCTGGCTGGCTGCGATTTCGGCTTCGGCAACCACCCAGCGGGACTCGTTCGGTTTGACTTCGCGGCCCTTGGCGAGCAGTTCGAGCGCCTTTTGGGGACGGTTGAGCGAGCGATTGGCGGCGGCGAGAAGGTAGAGGGCATCGGCATTGCGGGGTTGCACGGTGAGCAGGAATTCGAGGGCCTTTTCCGCTTCGCCGGACTTGCCGCGGGAGATCTGAGCGCGGGCTCGGACGAGGATGGCCGGCAGGTGGTTGCGGTCGATGCGCAAGACGTTATCGGCGCGGAGTTCAGCGGCGGCGGGGTTGCCGCGGGCGATTTCCAGGTCGGCCAGGGCGACCCAGCCGGGAGCATAGTTGGGATCGAGCCGTACGCAGCGTTCGAACTGTTCGGCGGCCTGCGGCGCGCGGCCTTCAATGAGGTAGGCGCGGCCCATGTGATAGCGAAGGAAAGGGGAATCCGGTAGCTGCATGACGATAGCTTCCAGCTTCTTGCGCTCCGCTTCGCGCTGGGAAGGCGGGAGGGTTTGCAGTGCAATGGCGGAGGTGTAAGCGCGGAGGATGGCGTCTTTGGGGCGGGCGGCGAGTTCTTTGTCGATAAACTCCTTCGCCTCCTTCTGTTGGTTCTGCGCCAGATGCCATTCGGCGATGCGGCTGATGTATTCGGTTGCCTTCTCCGGGAACTGTTGGCGGCCACGCTGGTAGGTGGCGTGGGCAGCGGCGAACTGGCCGCGGACCATCCAGAAATCGCCGATACGCGCGAGGGCGAGCGGGCCGGCGGTCTTCGTGTTCTCCAGTTCGGCGATGGTCGATTTGGCGCTATCGCGCTGGCGGAAGGCGTCGTAGTGCGCGGCGAGCTGCAGGGCGGCGTCGATCTCGGCGGTGTTGCGCCACTTCAACGCCAGTACCTCACCGGCGTCGACGGCATTTTTCTCCTGCATGAGCTGGAGATAGAGGAGGTCATAGGGGGCGGTGTATCGCGGGGAGCGTGCGATGACGTCGCGCAGCAGCGTGTGGGCTTCGTCGTTCCGGTTCAGGCGGAAAAGGGCGGCGGCGGCCTGGGTATCGAGAGTTTCGTTGTGATCCACTTTGGTGCGCGCCGCCTGCAGGAGATCGACCGCCTCTTCTGTCCGATGGCGTTCCATCAGCACCTGAGCCTGGATGCGGTAGCCATCGGCGCGGCGGGGCCAGCGCGTGGTCATCTGCGTGGCGAGCGCTTCGACTTCGCGGAGAACGGTGACAGGGTGGCCGGCGTCGCCCATGTAGAGCTGGTAGGTGAGGTCGGCAAGTTTGGTGTGGATATCGGCATCGTTGGCATCGAACTCCAGCGCCCGGGCCAGGAAATCACGCGCCGGGAGGAGGTCTCCGGTTTGCAGGGCGAGCAGGCCCGCCGAGCGGTAGGCGGGAGCGAAGCGCGGGTCCTTCCGGATGGCCTGCCGGTAGAAGAGCATTGCCGACGTGCTGGTGCTTTCCTTTTCGGCGTTCTGGCCGCGTTTCCACAGTGCTTCGGCGCTGAGGAAGCGGTCCGTGCAGCCCACGGCAAACAGGGCCAGGACGAGGACAGAGGTGGTGACGGCGCGGCGGCGCCACGTTTGCTGGGTGTTGCCCTTCTTGGTACCTGAAGTTTTTTTGGCTTTCGTCTTGGGTTCAACTGCGGGGAACATGGCGAGGACCTCGAGACCGGCCCATTTTTCAATGTGGCCTTCGTGAAGGATTTTGGGATCGCGTAGTACTTTGAGCAGGGCGAAGCACATGCTGGCGAGGAGGCCAGCGAAGGCGCAGGCAGCGATTCGCGTGGGGCGGGACGGTGCGTCGGGGACGGACGGCAAAGTGGGGGGCTCCAGCAGTTCAACGGTCTCTCCCTGTCCGCGGCGTTCCATGTCGGACGCCGACTGTGACTCCTCATGTTTACGGACCATAGCGCTGTGCTGCTCCTTTGCGGTTTCGTATTCCCGTTTGGCGGTCAAGAGATCGGTTTCCATCCCGGCCGGGGCGGCATGCTGGTCCTTTAACCGTTGCGATTCGGCGCGCAGTTCCAACTCTTCCTTCTGGGAAGAGTTCTCCTGCGCCTCCAACGCGCGCAACTCCATCCGGACCGACAGAAGCTTGGAAACGGCCCGTTCGCGTTCCGAGATTCGAAGGAGGTGGGAATGCTCCAACTTGAACTGGCTCACATTTTGTTCGGCTTGGCGGAGATCGAGTTCGGCCAGTTCGCGATCGGCGAAGCCGGGTTTCCAACGGTCCCGCATGCGGGCCGCCTGTGTCTTGGCGCTGGTGAGTTTTTCGGCAAGGTGCCAGTAGTTCGAATGATTGCTGACTTGCGGGAAATAGTATTCGGCGGGACGGCTGTCGATGTTGCGGATCTCGGTTTCAAGCGGGGCGATTTCGGCTTGTTTCAGACTGCGGCGCTCTTCCAGCAGGCGGCGGTCGTGACGGAGATCGCGGAGGCGGGAGTCGACGACGTAACTGCGGGAGGTTCCTTCGCCAATCAGTGTTTTGGAGACGTTCGGGCGCATGGCGTCCTGGATTTCGCCTAGGCGCGCTTCGGCCTCGAGCATCTTTTCTTCCGCCGCGCGGAGTTGTTCGCCGAGAAACTCGGTGGTGCCCATGGATTGGTCGCCGCGGTACTTGCGATTCTCTTCGTAGACCTGTTCGACCAGTTTCTGGATCACCTTTTGTGCCTGCCCGGGGTCGGGATAGCGGAAGTGGATCGCCATGGTGGGAACAGCTCGCTTCTGGGCCACGTCGCCGCTGGCGACTTGTTCAATTTGGAGGTCGCCCAGGAACTGGGGCACGAGGTCGGCGACGGTTTGGAAACGGCGGCGTTCCGGGTAGATTTGGAACGAATCGATCATGCGGGTGGCGGTCAGCCGGCTGGAGAGCAATTGGGCGAGTGCGTAGAGGCGCTGTTCGACTTCCATCGAGAAGTTGGGATTGACGAAACGGCCGGCCAACTGGGGCGGCATGAAGCGGACGCGGGCTTCCGAGTGGTAGCGGACGGGGAAAAAGTAGGTGACGGCGAACCCGGCGGCGAGGCCCAGAATGGCTCCGGCGAGAAAGAGCTTCCAGTGGTTCTTGCAGAACCAACGGAGGTCCCGCATGTCCGCGATTTCAGTGATCGTGGCGATGTCGGGCGTGCTCAATCTGGACTCGGAGGGGTACATTCCTATTCGCGGCTCCTGCGGCTGCTGCCAAAGCCCACAGCGAACAGTCCGAGGCCGACGAGAAAAAACGTCTGCGCTTCGGGGGTGTCGGTACCAATCGCATTGAGGAAGAACTGGAGTTGAGAACCCTGTGCATTCCCCCCCAGGCCGGTGAGCCCGGTGAACCGAATATTGCCGGCCAGGAACCAGTTTCCACCGTTACTGGCCGCATTGATGACAAGCGGGGCGGACATCGCCGTGGAGGATGCGGGAGGGCCGGAGGCGGCAAGGGACGTGGGAAGGCTGCCGCTGAGAATTTGCACACCTGGGTCGACTGTCAGGTTACTGACTGTGATACTCCGCGCCTGCGCGCCGTTGGGAGCCGCCGTGGAGACGAAAAAACCGGCTGCAGGCAACGTCCAAATCGCATTCGCGCCCATTGCCGGGCCAGAGTTCGTAAATGATTGGGACCAGGGGTTGTCTTCCGAATCCCGGACGGTCATCCGGACCGTCTGCGTACTGGCTGTGTATTCCAGCTTAAATGGCTGTGGCAGGTTGTCGGAACGCCACGTCGGTGTGCCGCTCTCCCACTGGAAATTTCGAGTGGCCTGGCTGGCGTTTCTGTCCGTGCCGAGCCCGATTTCCCAATCGGCGGCGGCAGGCCGCCCTGCCCGTAACGTCGCGAAGAACGAAAACTCGGCCCCGCACATGGGCAGAATCATACAGACGGACTTCGTGAGTAGTATGGACCGAAGCAGGTTACGTTTTGCCATCGAACGAACTCCCACGATTTCGACCGGATACACTGGCGCGTACCGGATGGAGGGAGACCCTTAGGATTCTGGTGGAGTAAGTACCACTAGAGTCTTCGGCTGTTCTAGGAAAATACTGTAGAGGACCTTAGAGAATTGTGAGGCGGAACCGGGGAGAAACTACTCAGGTTTCTCCCCGAGGGGGTTAAGCACGTTTGAACTTGCCGGCAACGATCAACGAAGCCAATCCGAGTGCGAACAGGCTCATCGTCGAGGCCTCCGGCGTGTCTGTTCCAAACGCGCCAAGACCGAACTGGATATTGTTGGCGGATGCACTGCCGGAGACGCCCAGGATGCCGTTCACGCGGACCGTGCCGGAGATGGTCCAACTGCCACCGTTCGCGGAGGGATCGAAGATGATCGGGGTGCTGAGGTTGGAGCTGATGTTGGTCCCATTTCCCGGGTTGGAACTGCCGATGCTGGCCGGAAGTGAACCGGAGAGGACCTGAACGCCAGGAGTGAAGGAAAGGTTCTCGACGGCGATGCTGCTCGGAAGAAAGATGGAGTTGGCGCTGGTGAAGAAGTTCGCCGCTGGGAGGATCCAGATAGCGTTGGCTCCTGGGGCCATGCCGGGATTGGAATAGGACGCGGTAACGGGATTGTTCGCGGAGTTAAATACGGTGAGAAAGCCAGCGTTGGTAGTTCGGTTGTAGCCGACTTCAAAGTTCTGCGGTAGATTATTCGGGCGCCAACTGGTCTCACCGTTCGCCGTGTTCCATTCGAAATTTACGTTTGATTGGGTGGTGTCGGGCGTGCTGCCGGCACCGAGTTCCCAAAGGAGGGGAGTTGGGTAGCCAACGCGTAGTGTGGTGAAAAACGAAAAATCGGTTCCCCAGGCGCTCAGAGTGAGTGATAGCAGGAGGACCTGCCGTTTGAAGTGATGAATGTTGGTTTTCAAGGTACTCGTCCGTTTCGTTGGTCGACGGGGGGTTCGATCAGTGACCTGATTCTAGGCCGTCTTCTATTCCTTCGACAGGAAGGGAATAAGCACGCATAGGGAGGAACCTGATTCCGTTGCAGGAAAGGGACAAGAAAGAGTAGGAGAACGTACCTATTCAGGACGTTCAGGGCGCCGTTCGCGTAGCCAGCGTGTAGGGTAAAAGCCGCCTGAACCTCGAACCGAAGGGTTCATCGAGGGTGGTGGAAATCAGGAAATGGTGCGCCCGAGTTGACTCGAACAACCGGCCTTTTGCTTCGGAGGCAAACGCTCTATCCATCTGAGCTACGGGCGCACAACCGTGGCTAACTCATTTAGTGTACATCATTTCGGAACCAAAACCAAAAAAGCTCCGGCCTTGCGGCAGGAGCCTTTTTGGAACATTTTCACTTGGCGCTACTTGGAGCGCTTCGCCAGAAACTCCTGGGCGCCGCGAGGCGTTTGGCTCTTCATCTTGATCTCGTCTCCGGCGACGATGCCCGAGTACTTGCGAGTCATGCTGGTGCCGTTGAATTCGAGTTTGACGTCGAAGGCGATGTTGTCGCCATCGATCTTGCCATCGCTGATGGCGATTTCAGCACCCTGCGGGCCGGACATCGTGCCGGTGAGTTTGGCACCGTCAGCCTTGAGGTTATAGACCACTTCCCGCGACTGGCCATCGCGGCCCGGAACCTGGGCAACCCATTTGCCGGTGACATCGGCAGCCGCTGCCAGGAGGGTGAAGACGGCGGAGAGGGAGACGAGGGTGCAGAACTTTTTCAGCATGATGATAAGGCGTATGCCTGTTGGAGACAGGTTACCCCACCTAGCGTTACATAAAGGATTCATAACTGAGATATACTTCCCAACATCGACAGGCCTCGATGCCTGCGCTGGAGCTTTGTCGTACCACGCATGAAACGCAACCTTTTATGGATTCTCGTTCCGCTGTTCGGGGCAAGCGCCTGGGCGCAACCGGGCTTTACTGCGGACATCAAACCGCTGCTGCAGAAGCAGTGCCAGGGGTGTCACAACCCGTCCAGCCCTGCGTCTGACCTGGACGTCACCAGTTACGCGGCCTTTGCCAAAGGCGGCAAGCGCGGGCCGGGTTTTGTGGCGGGCAAGCCGGATGAGAGTTTAACGATTCGCTACATCGCCGGCGCCATGAAGCCGCGGATGCCATTGGGCCAGCCGGAGATGGCGGCGGCCGATATTGATCGTTTCCGTGCGTGGATTAACGCGGGTGCAAAGGACGATTCGCCGGCCGAAGTCTCCGACAATTCCCCGTCTGTCTATTTGCAACCGCCGGTGATCACGGCGTTGCGGTGGTCCCCGGACGGGCAGCGGATTGCGGTGTCGGGCAATCGCGAAGTGCTGGTTCACATGGCGGATGGATCGAAACTGGTACAGCGGTTGGCGGGCAGAGCGGAGCGGATTTTGTCCATTGCCTACTCGACCGATGGCAAGACGCTCATCGCAGGTGGCGGCACGCCGGCGCAGTTCGGCGAAGTGCAGATCTGGGACGCCGGGGCAGGGAACTTGCGGCACACAGCGCGGCTGACGAACGATACGCTGTTCGGCGCCTCCATTGCGCCGGATGGTTCGCGGGTCGCCATCGGGGCTACCGACAACACCGTGCACGTGTTTGAGACGGCCAGCGGCAAGGAGCTTTACAAGATTGGCAACCATGAAAACTGGGTGCTGGGCTCCGTGTTTGCGGTTGATTCCAAGCGGTTTGTCTCGGTGAGTAAAGACCGCGCGGCCAAGGTGATCGATGCCGCGTCCGGCGCATTTTTGGAGAATGTGAACGTGTTGCGAACGGAGTTGACCTCCATTGCGCGCCATCCGAAAAAAGACGTTGTGGTGATCGGCGGCGAGGACCGGTACCCGTACGTGTACAACATGGACCGGCCGAAGAATATGAAGATTGCCGATGACACGACGCTCATCCGCAAGCTGGACCGCCAGGACGGGCCCATCTTCTCGCTCGATTGGTCGTCGGACACCACGCGCATCGCCGTCGCGGGCATTGCGCCCAGCGTGAACATCTACGATGCCGAGACCGGCAAGCTCTCCGCGCAATGCAAGGGCCACTCGGCCGGCATCTACGCCGCCGCCTTCTCCCCCGACGGGAGGAAGCTGGCGACCGGTGGGTTTGACGGCAAGATCCGCATTTACGACGCGGCCAACTGCGCGTTGTTAACCAGCTTCATCCCCGCGCCGCTTTCGGCCGGGACACCCGCGGGAGGGGCGAAGTGAAGATTTTCATTTATCTGGGAATGGCGCTGGGCCTCGCCGCCGCGCCACCATCGATCACGGAGTTGCAGCCGCGTGGAGCGCAAAAGGGTCGGCCGTTTACGCTTACCATCGCAGGGCAGAACCTGGGAGAAGGGGCGCGGATTGTCTCCGCGATGCCGGCGACGTTCACGCCGATGGCTCCGCCCGCGGGCATGGCCGAAGGTCGCTACGCCACGTTCCTCGTAGAGCCGAAGGGCGACCTGGAAGTCGGCGTCTATCCGCTGCGTGTGCAATCGGGCGATGGGCTATCGAACATCCTGTTGTTCAGCGTGGGCGCGTTTCCGGAGATCAATGAAGAAGAGTCGCAGCCCGGTGGCGTGGCGCACTCCAATGATTCCATTGAAAAAGCGCAGTCTTTGCCGACGACGGCAATCACGCTGAATGGCACAATGCGCGGCGCCGAACGGGATGTGTACCGGCTGCAGGTGAAGGCCGGCGAGCGGCGTGTGTTTGAAGTGGACGCGCGGCGGGCGGGGTCGGCGATTGACCCGGTGATTCGCGTGATGGACGGCACCGGGAAGCAGATCGCGCGCAGCGAAGACGCGCCGTTGTTGAACCTGGATCCGCGGCTGGACATGACGTTCCCGGCGGCCGGCTACTACTATGTGGAGATTCACGACGCGCGTTTCTCCGGACAGGCGCAGAACTTTTACCGGCTGAAAACAGGGGCGTATGCGTATCCCACGGAGGTCTACCCGTTGGGCGGGCAGCGCGGGAAGCAGGTGGAAGTCTCCCTCGGCGCGGCCAAAGTGAAGGCCGATCTGGCCAAGGCGAATGGCCCGCAAACCTTCGTGAACCTGCCGGATTCCCCGGCACTGCCGTTGCCGTTGGCGATTGGCGAATTCCCGGAAGTGAGTGAGCCGGTGGCGGGGGCGCTGTCGTTGCCGTTGACCGTAAACGGGCGGCTGGCCAAGGCGGCGGAAATCGATAAATACACGCTGGCGGTAATACCCGGCGACGAGTACATTTTCGAGTTGCAAGCGCGCGAATTGGGCACGTCGAAGATCAGCGGCGTCATTACGGTCTATGACGACGCGGGCAAGAAACTGGCGTCGGCGGGCGATACGGCGTTCGCCGTGGACGTGTTCGCGGTGCAAGCGTCCAGCCGTACGGCGGGCGACCCGTTCCTGAATTTCAAGGCGCCGGAAGGCGTGCGGCAGGTCACGATCGCGGTGGAAGATTTGGCGCGGCGCGGCGGGCAGCATTACGCCTATCGCCTGCACGCGTCGAAGGCTGCGCAGGACATGCAGGCCACGATTCAGACGGCCGCGGTGAACATCCCCGCTGGCGGCACGGCGCTCGTCAATTTGAGCGTTGACCGCCGCGGCTATGCCGGGCCGTTGTCCATTAAGGCTCTGAATCTGCCGGCTGGCATTCGGATGTCCGGCGGCGTCATTCCGCCCGATCCGCCGGAATCGCTGACGCCGCGCCTGGGTTCCCGACGCGCGATGGTGACGTTGACGGCGGATGCGAACGTGAAATTGAACGTCAACGAACTGGCCTTTGCCGCCGTGGCCACTGGTGGCGATGGCAAGCCGATCGAACGGCGCGCGCGCGGAATCGGGTACACGATCGGCGTTAACGGCGCCACGTCGCAGGGCGTGGTGGATCGGCAGCGGCCTTTGAATGGAGCCTGGATGGGCGCGGAGTTGCCCGTGGCGATCGCGCCCGCGCTGGCCGCCCAACTCGACCTCAAACTCGAAAAGGCAGAGAAAAAGGAAGCCGGTTACGAGTTCCGCTTCCGCTGGACCTGGAAGCCGAAAAACGCCATGCAGGCCGTTCCGCAAACGGTCACCGTCGACGTGCCGAACTTCGCCGACCTCCGCATCATCGGCATGGCCGTGGACGAAAAAGATAAGAAAACCGGGACTTTCCTGGTGACATCGACAAGAAACACGCTGGCGGCGAAATACGACATCGGCATTAACGGCCGATTGATGATCGACGGCCAGCAACAAGAAATCTATTCCGAAATTCAGCAGTTCACGCTGCCCGTATTGGACCCTGAGGAGAAAAGCGCGAATGCGTCCCCTTCTGCTGCTCGCTAGTATCGCCGCGGTTTCCGCGCAGCCCGCCGTCACGTTCCTGCGGGACGTGGCGCCGATCCTGAACAAGACCGGCTGCACCTCCGGCCCCTGCCACGGCGCGGCCAAAGGCAAGAACGGCTTCAAACTGTCGTTGCGCGGGTATGACCCGCAGTTCGACTACGAAGCCCTTCTGTACGATCTCGCCGGCCGCCGGTTCAACCGCGCCGACCCGGGCCGCAGCCTGATGCTAGCCAAGCCCACCCAACAGGTGGCGCACGGCGGCGGGCTGCGTTTTGATAAGAACTCGGACTACTACAAGACGATCTATAACTGGATCGCCCAGGGCGTCCCGTTCGGTGACCCGGAGAAGGACAACGTCGCTGCCATCGAAGTGCAGCCAAAAGAGATCGCCATGCCGAAGCCGGGTGAGACGGCCCAGGTGAAGGTGTTGGCGCGTTATAAGGACGGCCAGACGCGCGACGTCACGCGGGAAGCGACCGTCGAATCGAACGTTCCCGACGTCGCCAAAGTGGACGCGCAAGCCAAGGTTTCCGGCGAGCGTATCGGCGAAGCCACCATGCTGGTGCGCTACCAGGGCAAGTACGCCACGGTGCCGCTGACCATCCTGAACCCCAAGCCGGGCTTCGTCTGGAAGGCGTTGCCGCAACACAATTTCATCGACACGCACATCGACGCGAAGCTCCACAAGCTGCACATTCAACCCAGCGGCCTGGCCGACGACGCTACCTTCCTCCGCCGCGTCACGCTCGACCTCACAGGCCAACTCCCCACACCCGAAGAGGTGCGCGCCTTCGTCGCCGACGCCTCGCCCACCAAGCTGAAGCGCAGCAAGATGATCGACAAGCTGATCGCCCGTCCCGCCTATACCGATTACTGGACCATCAAGTGGGGCGACCTGCTGCAATCCAGCCGCAAATACCTGGGCGAAAAGGGTACTTTTGCCTTCCGCGACTGGATCCGCGATTCGATCGCCACCAACAAGCCCTACGACAAAATGGTGCGCGAACTGCTCACCAGCCGCGGCTCCAGCTACGAGGACCCGGCCGCCAATTTCTACCGCATCACCCGCGAGCCGAAGCCCACCATGGAGAAGACCACGCAGGTCTTCCTGGGCGTCCGCATGGTGTGCGCGCAGTGCCACGATCACCCGTTTGAACGCTGGACGCAGAATCAATACTACGAGATGTCGGCGTTCTTCAGCGCCGTGGGCCTACGGTCCGGCTATGAAATCGGCGAGGAGATCATCTACGATCAACGCACCGATTACGAGATGAAGCATCCGAAGGATAGCCGCATCGTGAAGCCCGAATTCCTGGTGGCGTCGAGCGTCCCGGTGCCGATTCCGAATGACGATCGCCGCCGCGACGCGCTGGCCACCTGGCTCGCCTCGAAGCAAAATCCCTTCTTCGCCAAGGCCATCGCCAACCGTGTCTGGAGCTACTTCTACGGGAAGGGAATCATCGACCCCGTCGACGACATTCGCGCGTCGAATCCGCCCGTCAATCCGGCCCTGCTCGACGCCCTCACCAAGGACCTCACCGACCACAACTTCGACATGCAACACCTGATGCGGACCATCGTCAATTCTCGCGCCTACCAGGCGTCGATCACGCCCAACGAATGGAACGAAAAGGATGCCGATAACTTCTCCCACGCCGCCCCGCGCCGCATGAGCGCCGAAGCGCTGATGGACGCCGTGGCCTCCGCCGCCGGCGCCCGCCCGAACTTCCCCGAGGTTCCCGAAGACACCAGCGCCTCCCAACTCCCCGACCCCCACGTGGGCAGGGATGGGTTCCTGGATCTGTTCGGCCGCCCGTCCCGGGAATCGGCCTGCGAGTGCGAACGGCGCGCCGATCTGTCGTTGCCGCAAGCCCTGAATCTGGTCAACGGCCGCACGATTTCCGACGCCGTGGCTGACCCCAAGGGTCGCGTGGCAAAATTGGTTCTGGGCGGCAAGACCGACGCCGCCATTGTCGAAGAGCTCTACCTTTCCGCGCTCTCCCGTCTGCCGAATAAGGCAGAATCGGAACGTGGCCAGAAATACCTAGCCGGCGGCGCCCGTACCGTCCGCGCCCAAGACCTGATGTGGGCCCTGCTGAACAGCAAGGGCTTCCTGTACATTTACTAAGAGGAATCAAGCAATGTTCAACATCCCCGGCCGTCCTGGCCAAACGTGTGAAGGTCCCACGCGCCGCGAGTTGATGCGCATCGGCTCGCTCGGCCTGGCAGGGCTCCACCTACCCGGCTTCTTCCTCTCGCAGCAGTCGGCGAAGGCGGCGAACCTGGCGGATAAGTTCAAGGGCGCGCGCGGCTTCGGCAACGCGAAAAACGTCATCATGATCTTCCTGCAGGGCGGCCCCAGCCACATCGATATCTGGGATCCGAAGCCCAACGCGCCGTCGAACATTCGCGGCGAATTCAAGCCGATCAAAACGAAAATTCCCGGCACCTGGATCGGCGAGCATATGCCGATGATGGCCAACGCGCTCGATAAGGCGACGCTCATCCGCTCCATGAGCTACACGCCCAACGGCCTCTTCAACCACACCGCGGCGATCTATCAAATGCTCACCGGCTACCCGCCGGACAAGGTCTCTCCGTCGGGCCAGTTGGAACCGCCGAACGCGGCCGATTTCCCCACCGCGGGCAGCCACATTTCGAAGATGATCAAGATGCAGGAACCGGTGCTGCCGTTCGTCGAACTGCCTCGTCCGCTGCAGGAATCGGGCATCATCGGTAAGGGCGGCGCGGCCGGCTTCCTGGGCAAGGCTTACGATCCGTACCGCATGTATCAGGACCCGGCCGAGGCCATCAAGTTGGAAGACTTGAGCCTGCGCAAGGAGATCCCGGCCGAGCGTCTGAAGGATCGCTTTGAACTGCTGAAAGGCATCAACGAATCGATGCCGGAACTCGAAAAAGCGTTGAACGCCGCGGCCGTCGATGAATACTACGGCAAGGCGTATGATCTGGTATTGAGTGGCAAAGCGCGCGACGCCATGGATCTCACCAAAGAGTCCGACAAGATGCGCGAACGCTACGGCCTGCATACGTTCGGTCAATCGACGCTCATGGCCCGCCGCCTCATCGAAGCCGGCACGAAGTTCGTGCAGGTGAACTGGCCCTCGGTCGCGAATGGCGATCCGGAAAAGACGGCCTGGGATACGCACGCGGCCAATTTCGGACCGTTGAAGAATCTGCATTGTCCGAAGCTCGACCGGTCGTTGTCGGCGCTGCTCGAAGATATGGATCAGCGCGGTTTGCTGAAGGAAACGCTCGTCGTCGCCGTCGGCGAATTCGGCCGCAGCCCGCGTATGGGCGTGTCGACATCGGGCAATTCCAATTCGCCCGACGGGCGCGATCACTGGCCGTATTGCTACAGCGCCGTCGTCGCCGGGGCCGGCATCGGCCGCGGCGTGCAGTATGGCGAATCGGACGCCACGGCGTCTTCGCCCAAAGAAAAACCGGTGCACCCCAACGACCTGTTGGCGACTCTTTACTACGCCCTCGGCATCGATCCGGAGATGGAGATCCGCAACCACCTGAATCAGCCGCGCGAACTGGTTAAAGGAAAAGTCGTCACCGACCTGTTCGCATAATCCGTTCAGCCCGCAAATGATGATAGGCTTTCGTGTGATGCGAAAGCTTGTCTTCTTATTTACAGCAGCCCTGTGCGCGTTCTCCCAGGCGAAACTGCCCGATGTGCCGGCAGACGTGCAGGCCGATTTTGACGTCGAATATTCGCGCGTGGGCGAACGTGTGGCCATGGATATCTTCCGGCCGAAAAACGTCACCGGGGCCCAGCCAGCCGTGCTCTGCATTCATGGCGGCGGGTTCCGCGCCGGATCGCGCGCGGGCTATCACGCCCTCGCCATCAAGTTGGCGCAGCGCGGCTACATCGCCGCCACCGCCAGCTACCGGCTCGCCCCGCGCCACCAGTTCCCGGCCGCCGTGGAAGATGTGAAGGCCGCCGTCCGCTTCCTCCGCGCGAACGCCAAGAAGTATTCGATCGATGCCGATCACATCGGCGCCACCGGCGGCTCCGCCGGCGGGCATCTCGTCCTGATGCTCGGGCTCACCGGCGACAACAAAGCCTTCGACGGCTACGGCCCGAATCTCGATCAATCGGCCAAGGTGCAGGCGGTCGTGAACTACTACGGCCCCACCGATTTCACCAAGTCCTACGGCAAGAGCGTCGACGCGCACCTGGTGCTGCCGCTGTGGCTCGGCGGGGACCTGGAGCACGAGAAGAAATACCACCAGATTTCGAGCCCGCTCAATTACGCCAATCCGCTGGCCGCGCCGCTGTTGTCGGTGCACGGGACCGAAGACAAATATGTGGAGCACGCGCAATCGGTATGGTTAACGGACCGTTTGCAGTCCATGGGAGCTCACGCCGAACTGCTGACGCTCCCCGGCGCCGGCCACGGCTTCAAAGGCGCCGACGCCGAAAAGGCCGAAGCCGCCCTGTTCGCCTTCTTCGATAAGCATCTCCGCATCCGCGATCAACGCAAAGTGCTTATCTCGGACCACGGAACCAAGGGCGAAATCGTCCTCATGAACTGGCCGTCGGGCCAGGAGCTTGCCCGCTACCCCAACGGGCGCGGCCACGACGTACAGCCGTTGCCCAACGGCCACGTGCTATTCACTATCGCCCCGGAGCATAAGGTGGTGGAAGTGGACGCCACCGGCAAACGAGTGTGGGAATGTTGCGATGGGCTCGATCATCCGCTGGCCGCGCAGCGCCTGGCCAATGGCAACACCCTCATCGGCGACGCCAAAGCAGGCCGGGTCATCGAAGTCGACAAAGCCGGCAAGACCGTGTGGCAATACGCCAGCGCCGACATCGCCAACATGCGCATGCGCAACTCCAAACGGACCGACGCCGGGACAACGCTGATCTGCATCGAAGCCATCGCGAAAGTGATCGAAGTCGACAAGGCCGGCAAGATCATCTGGAGCTGGCAGGCCCCCGGCGATCTGTCGAAGCGGCGTTTGTACCAAGCCTGGCGCCTCCCCAACGGCAATACGCGCATGACCATCTCCGACCCCGGTGAACTGGTCGAAGTAAACCCGAAGGGCGAAGTGGTTCGCTCCATCGCCGGCGCGAAGATGGATATCCAAATGGGTTGGACCAGCGGGCACGATCAGTTCCCGAACGGGAACCTGTTCATCTCCGATTACACCGGCCGACGGTTATTGGAAGTGGACCCGCAGGGCAAGGTGGTGAACCAGCTCCGCATGGGCCCACGTACCGTGGCCTCGGTCGCCGTTGTGCCCTAGGCACCGCGCGGATAACAGCCCAACACATGTACCGATTGTGCGAACTCGCCCAGATGGCCCAGCGCCCTCTGGGCGTTTTCGTCTTCCACGTGCTGCAGGAAGTCGACGTAGAAGTGGTACTCCCACGGCTTGCCCCGCAACGGGCGGGATTCGATCTTGCTTAAACTGATGTCGCGCAGCGCAAACACACTCATCGCCCGGAACAGCGCGCCCGGAACGTTTTTCAGATTGAAGACGATTGTCGTTTTCCACTCGCCTTTGCGGGCCGCGGGGGAGGGAAGTGCCTTCCGCTGCAGAAGGAAGAACCGGGTGAAGTTCTCCCGGTCATCTTCAATGGAACGCTTCACGATATGCGCCCCGTAAAACTCCGCCGCCACCGACGAGGCGATCGCCGCCGCGCCTGGCTCCGGGTTCTCCACCAGGTGCTTCACGCTCCCGGCCGTGTCGTAAAACTGGACTTTCTCGATCTGCGGGTTCTCGGCGAAGAACTTCAGACACTGGTTCAGCGCCACCGGGTGCGAGTAGACGCGCCGTATGTCCTTAAACTTTGTCTTCGTTGGCGTGATCAGGTTATGCACAATTCGCAAATTGGTTTCGGCGACAATCGGCAACTGAAACCGGAGCAAATGGTCATAATTTTCGTGAATTGAACCGTGCAGGGTATTCTCAATCGGAACTACCGCCGCGTCTACTTTCTTCGACGCCACCGCCTGGAATATCTCCTCAAACCGCTGGCACGGCACCACCGTTACATCGGGTCCAATCAGTTTCCGGGCCGCTTCTTCACTAAACGCGCCCCGTTCGCCCTGAAATGCGGCGGTCATCTTCTTCATGCCTCGTCCTTTCGCGTGCCATCCCAACGCCGCGCATCGGCCGGCGGCAAGCCCAACAGGTCCATCACCCGGTCCACGCAATGGTCCACAATATCCATCACCGTCTCCGGCTTGTTATAAAACCCTGGCACCGGCGGCGCCACAATGGCGCCCATCTCCGCCAGCTGCACCATCGTTCGCAAGTGTCCCAGGTGAAACGGCATCTCCCGGACCATCAGAATCAGGCGCCGCCTCTCTTTCAGGGTCACATCGGCCGCCCGCGTAATCAGGTTGTCCGTTATCCCGTGCGCGATCGCTGACATGCTGTGAACCGAACACGGGGCCACCACCATGGCATGCGTCACAAAGCTACCCGACGCCAGCCGCGCCCCGATGTCCTCCAACGGGTCATTCAC